>JBGPIS010000428.1:0-2505 GCA_041484965.1 Methylomirabilia bacterium | reverse complement strand
GGCCCCGAGCACGGGCTCGGCACCAAGCTCGTGAGCGTCTACCCCGGCAACCTGGCGCGCGGCCACCCCACCGTCTACGCGAGCTACGTGCTCATGGATGGCGCGACGGGGCAGCCGCTCGCGCTGCTGGAGGCGACGTTTCTGACCGCCCTGCGTACGGGCGCGACGTCCGCGCTCGCCGCGCGCCATCTCGCGCGCCCCGACGCGCGTCGGGTGGTGTGCTTCGGCGCTGGCGTCCAGGCGCGCTTCCAGCTCCTGTGCCTCGCGGCGGCGCGGCGGCTCGAGCGCGTCGTCGTGTGCGGGCGCGATCCTGACCGCGCGCGCGGCTTCGTCGCGGCGATGAAGGAGGCGCTGGGCGGCATCGTGGAGCTGGGCGACGATCCGCGCGCGGCCGTCCGCGAAGCCGATCTGATCGTCTGCGCGACCACGTCGGTCACGCCGGTCGTCTTCGGCGCCGATCTCCAGCCCGGCGTCCACGTCGACGCGGTCGGAGCCTTCCGTCCGGCCGAACGCGAGTTGGACAGCGAGGCCGTCAGGCGCGCCCGGGTCGTCGTCGACACCTACGCGGGGGCGCTCGAGGAGGCCGGCGATATCGTCATCCCCCTCCGCGAGGGCGTCATCGACCGCGCGCACGTCGTGGCGGAACTGGCCGAGCTGGTGACGGGGAAGCGGGCGGGGCGGACGAGCGAGCGCGACATCACCGTGTTCAAGTCGGTCGGCTTCGCCCTCGAGGATCTCGCCGCCGCCCAGCTCGCCTACGAGCGGGCGCGCGCGAAAGGCATCGGCGTAGAGGTGAGCCTGTGAAATGATCCGTACCGCCGACGTCGTCATCGTCGGTGCCGGCACCACCGGAGTCTCCCTCGCCTTCCACCTGGCCCTCTCGGGGATCCGCCACGTCGTCGTCCTCGAGCGGAGGTTCGTCGGCGCCGGGGGCACCGGACGGTCGGTCGGGATTATTCGACAGCTATATCCGACGCGGGAGGCGACGGAGATGGTGGTGCGCTCGCTCGCGGTCTATCGCGACTTCGATGCGGCCGTCGGCGGCGCCTCGGGGTACGTGGGCTGCGGCGTGCTCATCGGCGTGGCGCCCGCGACGCGGGCGGCGCTCGAGCAGACCATCGCGCTCCAGCGGTCGCTCGGCGTGCGGGCCGAGGTCCTGGATCCGGCCGATGTCGCGCGGGTCGAGCCGCGCATTGACGTCTCCGGGCTGGGCGCGGTCCTCTACGAGCCGGATTCGGGTTACGCGGATCCCGCCGGTGTCGCCGCGGCCTACGCCGCCGCCGCGCGCCGGCAGGGCATCACCATCGAGCAGGACGCCGAGGTGACGGTGGTGAACGTCGCCGGTGACCGCGTGGCCGGCGTCGAGACCGCCCGCGGTGAGCGGATCGACACCCCCGTCGTCGTCGACGCCGCCGGGCTCTGGTCCCCGGCGGTGGCGCGGCTGGCCGGGGTCGAGCTGCCGATCGTGATCGGGCGACATCCGGTCTTCGTCGTGGAGCGAGATGCCGCCTTCGGCGCGCCACACCCGGTCTACCTCGACCTCGCTGGCGGCAGCTACGTGCGCCCCGAGAGTGGAGGCCTGACGCTCACCGGGTCGCTCATCGACGACGAGACACGACACCCGATGGACCCCGACCTGCTAGGCGGCGACGTCGGCCTCGAGGAGGCGACCGATGTCCTCGAGCGGGCCGGGCGCGCGATCCCGCGGCTCGCGGACGCGAGTTATCGCCGCGGCTGGGCGGGCGCCTTCGACATCACGCCCGACTGGATGCCGATCCTCGACGAATCTCCGCTTCGCGGCTTCTGGATCGCGGCGGGCATGAGCGGCCACGGCTTCAAGCTGGCTCCCGCGGTGGGCGAGATGATGGCAGCGCTGATCACGCAGGGCACACCACCGGTAAGCCCCGAACCCTTCCGCTTCGGCCGCTTTGCCGGCGCCTCGACAGCGGGCACGTTCGTGTCGTCATACCTGAGGTGAGAGCTCATGAAGGAATCGACGGCTTGTCACGAGTCCAACTTTCATCGCTTGTAGTTGGTTAAAGCTTCCCGTACTCCTTAAGGCGGCGGTAAATCGTCCGCCGCGAGATGCCGAGGGCGCGCGCGGCCTCTTCCTTGTCGTTGTTCAGCACGGCCAGCGCCTTGAGGATCAGCTCGCGGTCGACCTCGGCGATGGTCGGCAGCGTCCGCGTCGAGATCGAGGGCACGCCGGACAACCGGGTGGTGAGGCTGGGCAGATCGGCCGGCGTGATCTGTTCGCGGGCGCCCATCGCGAACGCGCGCTCGATCAGGTTCTCCAACTCACGCACGTTGCCGGGGAAATCGTAGGTGGTGAGCGCGGCCAGCGCATCGGGCGTGATGCCCCGGACGTCGCGGCGGAAACGGCGGTTGAACCGGCGCATGAAGTGGGTGACGAGAGCGGGGATGTCCTCGCGCCGCTCGCGGAGCACGGGCAGCGTGATGCGGATGACGTTCAGCCGGTAGAAGAGATCCTGGCGGAAGCTGCCG
>JBGPIS010000427.1:0-2523 GCA_041484965.1 Methylomirabilia bacterium | reverse complement strand
GCCAGCGAGTGCTTTTCGGGGATCCAGGGCGCGTAGAGCTTGTGGTGGCGGGCCGCCGAGCCGAAGTCCCACACCCACGGGTCGCCCGTGCCGGTCAAGAGCGACCAGCGCGTGAGCTTGTCGCGCGCCCACTCGCCGATGACCGTGCTCGAGATATAGCGGATGTTGTACTGGTCGAAGACGAGCAGCGCGCCCAGGCCCGAGCGGCCGAGCGCCTGGCGCACCCGGCCGAGGCGGTAGGCGTGCAGGCGCCGAAAGTCCACGCGCTCTTCGAAGTCGACCTGCATGTGACCGGGCGCCTGGAGCGGCCGGTCCCAGCGGTGGCGGGGATCGATGCTGTCGGGCGTGACGGGCTTGAGGGCGGGTGATCCGTTCTTCCTGGCCATGGCGTCCTCCGTGATATCGGCTGGCGCCGTTACTCTACATCAAGGAGGGGTCCACGGAGCCTGTGTGCGTCACGTAGACTGAGATTGCCGTGAACCGAGAGACTCCATACTTCGATCAGCCCAGCGCGTTCGAGCGGCTCTTCACCAAGCTCTTCGGCGTTCTCGTCGGGCTCGGCCTCGGGCTACCGCACAACTACCTGCTCCAGGTTCGGGGTCGCAAGACCGGGCGTCTTTACTCGACGCCGGTCGACGTGCTCACCCGGGATGGCCGGCGCTTCCTCGTCGCCGGGCGAGGGGAGACGCAGTGGGTCCGCAACGCGCTCGCGGCCGGCCGTGTCTCGCTGAAGAAAGGACGACGGTCCGAAGCGTTCGAGTTGCGCGTGATTCCGGACGAGGAAAGGCCGGAGATCTTGAAGGCGTATCTCGACCGCTTCAAGCTCACCGTCCAACGGTATTTCCCCGTACCCGCCGGCTCGCCAGCTGACGCCTTCCGGCCGCTTGCCGCCCGCTACCCGGTGTTCGAGCTGATCCCGCCGGTCACCGGCGGGCGAGGTCGCGGAGCGTGATGACTCCGCCGAGCGCGTAGAGCGAGCCGCCGAGGAGAACGGCAACCCTCAAGACGCAAGGGCCGGCGCGGGTTCAGCGCGTACCCCGGGCGCTCTCGTCGACCCGGCGGCCTCCGCCGACCGGCGGGCGATGAAGGACACGGCGGCGGCGAGCACGGTGGGATCGCGGAGGATCCGCCGATGTCCCAGACCGTCGGTCGTCAGCAGCTTGGCGTCCGGCCAGGCGGCGGCAATGGCGGCGCCGTGTTGCCAAGGCACCTCGGCGTCGCCGCGGTCGTGGACGACGAGCAGCGGCGCGCTCTGGCACGGCGCGAGGCGCGTCACGTCGAACGCCTCCCACGGCACGCCGACGCGCTGCTCCACGCGCTGCCGCATCAGCTCGCGCACGCGACGCGAGAGGCCGAGCGCCTCGGCGAAGACCAGCGAGGGCGTGACGAGGTCCGCCGGCGCGCCGAGGAACACCAGGGCACGGGCCGCGAGCCCCTCGTGCACGGCTCTCGCCGTCGCGGCGGCGCCGAGAGAATGAGCGATGACGCCGTGAACGGGCCCGTGCATCGCTGCCACGGTCCTCAGCGTGGCGGCCAGGTCGGGCAGCGTGGCCTGTCGCCCCTCGGAGTCCCCGTGTGCCGGCGCGTCGAACGTCACGACGGACAACCCGCGCGCCAGCAGCGGCTCGACGAAGGCCGCGAGCTGTGCCCCGCGGCCCGCCCAGCCGTGCATGAGCAGCACCGCCGGCCCATTACCCCACGCCCACGTCTGCACACGGCGCCCGCCCACCTCGATGGCGCGCGGTCGCGCGGTGCTCAGCGCGTGGACTTCGTGCTGAGGCCGCCGGTGGCGCGGCGGCGTCAGGAAGAGGCGGGCGGCGAGCCGCGCGGCCAGTGGCGGCGCCAGGGCGGACAGCGTCGCGCCCACGGCTCGGGCGCCAGGCATCGGCTTGATACCGGATCGAACGATCGTGCTTTTTGAAATCGACAGATATTCATCGTCTCGCATACCCTGCTCCTTTCAGACGACTCGGCGCCGGCGGGCGCCGGCCTTGGCGCCGGCGGGCGGATTGTGGGCGGCCCGGACGAGCGCCTCGAAGGCGGTCTCGGCGCGGGCGCGCGCCTTCGGGTCCTTCATGAGTCGCGATGCGTGGCAGTAGACCAGCATGATGCCGCGGAGATCGTGCGCGAACTGCTCGCAGTCGAGATCGGCCCGGAAGTGCCCCTCGTGCACCGCGGTCCGGGCGACATTGATCAGGACGTCGGTCCAGTCCTGCTCGGTCTGCACGAGGAAGTCACGCACCGGTCCCGGTTGATCGTCCAGCTCGAAGGCGGCCGCGGTGAAGGGGCAGCCGCCCGGCAACGGCGGCGACTCCTCCCACGCGAACCAGCGCGCGAACAGCGCGCGGACACGGCGCTCGCCGCGGGGCGCGATCAGGGCGGGCTTGGTGACCGTCTCGATGAAGCGTTCGGCCGCCAGCCGGAGCGCCTCGACCTGCAGCGTCTCCTTCGAGCCGAAGTGGGCGAAGAGGCCGCTCTTGGACATGCCGAGATCCTCGGCGAGCCGGCCGATGGTGAGGCCCT
>JBGPIS010000426.1:0-2533 GCA_041484965.1 Methylomirabilia bacterium | reverse complement strand
GTCGTGACGGTCTTTCTCGGCCCGTGGCTGACCACCGTCACCAAGGCCGCCGCCGACGCCGAGGGATTCGTCCACCCGTTCGGCATCGCGATCCGCGCCGGCTCCTTCTTCCCTTACGTGGTCTCGCTGTCGGTGCTCGCGCAGGTCGGCGTCCTGCCGGTCCTCGGGGCGATCGCCGACTCCTCGCACCGGAAGAAGGAGATGCTCGCGCTGTTCGCCTATATCGGAGCCGGCGCGACCACCGCCCTCTATCTCGTCCACGGCACGAGCTACCTGCTGGGCGGCGTCCTGTTTCTCGTCGCCAACGTGAGCTTCGGCGCGTCGGTCGTCTTCTACAACGCGTTCCTGCCCGACATCGCCACGCCCGACCGTCGCGACGCCGTGTCGTCCTACGGCTGGGCCCTCGGCTACCTGGGCGGCGGGCTCCTTCTGGCGCTGAACCTGGTCCTGTTCGGGCAGGCGGCCGCCCTCGGGCTCTCGACCGGCGTCGTCGTGCGCATCAACCTCGCCTCCGCGGGCGTGTGGTGGGCGCTCTTCACGCTGATCCCGCTCGCCGTCCTGCGCAATCGCCGGCCCGAGCGCCGGCTCACGCCGGACGAGCACTATCTCACCGCCGGCTTCCGGCAGCTCCGGCGCACGCTGGGCCGCGTGCGCTGCTACCCGCAGACGGTCCTCTTCCTCGCCGCCTACCTCCTCTACAACGACGGCATCCAGACCGTCATCGCGCTCGCCTCGCAGTTCGGCCAGGAGGAGCTTGGCCTGCCGATCTCCACCCTGACCGCGGTGATCCTCATGGTGCAGTTCGTCGCGTTCGGGGGCGCCCTCCTCTTCAACTGGGTGGCGCAGGCGATCGGCACCAAGCGGGCCATCATCGTGAGCCTCGTGATCTGGACGGGCACCGTCACCTACGCGTACGGCTGGCTCAGGACCGGCGGCGAGTTCTTCGCCCTCGCCGCGGCGATCGCGGTGGTCCTGGGGGGCAGCCAGGCGCTCAGCCGCGGTCTCTACTCGCGCATGATCCCGAAGGGCCAGGAGGCGGAGTACTTCGGCCTCTACGAGGTGAGCGAGCGCGGGACGAGCTGGCTCGGGCCCCTCCTCTTCGGCTTAGCACTCCAGTTCACCGGCAGCTACCGCATCGCGATCCTCTCGCTCTCGGCGTTCTTCGTCTTGGGCCTCGTGCTCCTGGCGCTCGTGGACGTCAGGCGAGCGGTGGTCGAGGCCGGACACGAGCCTCCGGCGCGCGGGTGAGCGCGCCTACTGGACCCGGATGATGAAGGGGGGCATCAGCAGCGCGATGAGCAGCAGGCAGCAGAGCCCGACCACGCGGCGGCCGGGCGTGAGCGGGGTGATGTCGTCGAGCGGAGGACTGTGATGCAGCCCGACGACGAAGAAGATCAGGCCGGCCCACACGAACCAGTTGAGCGCCGAACTCACGTCGCCGATCCCCGAGACGAAGGTCCACAGCAGGGACCCGACGCCGAACACGAGCAAGGCCCCGACCGTGCCCTTCCCGATGGCCCGGTGATGGCGTCCGAAGAGCGCGTAGGCGATCCGGCCACCGTCGAGCTGGCCCGCGGGGAACAGGTTCAGTGCCGTGACGAGGAACCCGGCCCACGCCGCATCGGCCATCGGGTGCGTGAAGACCATGAACCCGTCCGGAATCCCGCCGAAGCGCAGCAGGACCAGGAGGCGCGCGAGGAGCGACTCGCCGAACACGACGCGCGGACCGGGGGGAATCGCCACGAGGACAGACCAGCCGAGCCCGAGCACCATCGCCGGCACGGCGACGGCCAGGCCCGCGAGCGGACCGGCAGCGGCGATGTCGAAGAGCGTGTTGCGGTCGCGCCCCGGCGAACGCATCCGGATGATGGCGCCGAGGGTGCCGAGAAAGCCGATCGGCAGCGGGATGAAGTACGGCAGGCTCACCTCGGCGCCGTAGTGGCGCGCCGTGAAGTAATGGCCGAACTCGTGCACGACCAGGATCGCCATGAGCGTGGCCGCAAAGGGCACACCGGCCAGGAACCTGGCGGCGGACGGTGAGGCTCGGAGCGCGTCAAAGGTGGGCGAGCCGGAATACATCAGGCCCGCCATGAGCGTCGAGGCGCACGTGAGGACGAACAGGACCACGCCGACGGCCACGCGCGGGGGCTCGACCACGTCGGCGAGCGGCCACGCCTGGATGACGACGCCGTCGCGCTCGGCGCGCAGGAACGGGGTGTAGCCGAAGGGCCGGAGGCGTTCGGTCAGCACGTTGCGGGCGCGCGCCGGCGCAACGAGCAAGTCGCCCCGGAACGCGACGCTGCTGCCGCGGAGCTGCGTGTCGCGGACGACCAGGAGATCCTCGACGTTGCGCCGGAGGAGATCCGCGGTCGCGAGCGGCGCATCGGACGGCAGGGGCGGCGCGGCGGGAGGACGACCGCGGAACGGCCACGGCGGCATGCGGTCAGCCTACCACAGCGCCAGCCGGCCGACGGCTTGGCGGACCGCCGCGATCCCGTCCTCGATGTAGATCACGCCGAGGAGCGCCTCGAGC
>JBGPIS010000425.1:0-2535 GCA_041484965.1 Methylomirabilia bacterium | reverse complement strand
TGGACGAGGCCCTGCACCCGCTGACGCTGCTCACGGTCGGCATGTACGGGCAGGCGCTCCCCAACCAGAACGGCGCCCCGCTCCGCGTCGTCGTGCCCTGGAAGTACGGGTTCAAGAGCGCGAAGTCCCTGGTCCGCATCCGGCTCGTTGCCGAGGCGCCCCGGACCGCCTGGAACAAGGCCGCGCCCCAGGAGTACGGCTTCTACTCCAACGTCAACCCGGCGGTCAGCCACCCGCGCTGGAGCCAGGCGACCGAGCGGCGGATCGGCGAGTTCCGCCGGCGCCCCACGCTCCCGTTCAACGGCTACGCCGACCAGGTGGCCCCGCTCTACACGGGCATGGACCTGAGCAAGTCCTACTAGCGGCCGTGTCGCGCCGCGCCCGCATCGCGCTCAAGGTCGCAGTTTGGGGGGCCTGTCTCTCGCCCTTGGCGCTGCTGGTCTACCGGTTCGCCACCGACCACCTCACGGCGAACCCGATCAGCTTCGTGACGAACACGCTCGGAGACTGGACGCTCCGGATCCTTCTCGCCTCGCTCGCGATGACGCCGCTCCGGATCGTTTTCGGGCTCTCGTGGCCCATCACGCTCCGCCGCCTGCTCGGGCTCTTCGCCTTCGTCTACGTGTGCCTGCACTTTTCTGTCTGGATCGTGCTCGATTTCTTCTTCGACTGGCCGCGGATGTGGGAAGACATCGTCAAGCGGCCGTACATCACGCTCGGCATGCTCGGGCTGCTCACGCTCGTCCCGCTCGCCGCCACCTCCACCGCCGGCATGATCCGGCGCCTCGGCGCCCGGACCTGGACGCGCCTGCATCGGCTCGTCTACGCGACCGGCGTGCTCGGCTGCCTGCATTTCCTCTGGCTCGCGAAGGTCGGGCGCACGGACCAGTACTGGCACGTCGCCGCGCTGGCCCTGCTGCTCGGCGTGAGGCTCTGGGACTGGGCCGTCCGGCTCGCCCGGAAGCGCCGGCGGCGCCGGACCGCGAGCCCCGTCGCGGCGTGAATCCGCCGGCCTTGACGGGGACGTAGGGACCGTAGACACTCGGGCGACATGGTCACCGTCAACGGCCGCGCCTACCGCGCGCCGGCCCGCCCCGTCGTCGTCGTATGCATCGATGGGAGCGAGCCGGAGTACTTCGAGTGCGGGATCGCCGGCGGCACGACCCCGGCCATCGCCAGGTTCCGGGCCGTGGGAACCTACCGGCTCGCGCGGAGCGTCGTGCCGAGCTTCACGAACCCGAACAACCTGTCCATCGTCACCGGCGCGCCGCCCGTCGTCCACGGCATCGCGGGCAACTACATCTACGATCCGGTGACCGGGCAGGAAGTGATGATGAACGACCCGAAGTTCCTCCGGTGCGAGACGCTCCTGGCGGCGCTCACGCGGGAGGGCGCGCGCGCCGTCGTCGTCACCGCCAAGGACAAGCTCCGCCGGCTGCTCGGCCAGGGCATGACGGGGGTCTGCTTCTCGTCGGAGAAGGCCGACCAGGCGACGAAGGCCGAGCACGGCATCGAGCGCGTCACCGATCTCGTCGACATGCCCGTGCCGCCGGTCTACAGCGCCGAGCTGTCGGAGTACGTGCTGGCGGCGGGGCTCGAGCTGCTGCGCCGCGAGCGTCCGGACGTGACCTACCTCTCACTGACCGACTACGTCCAGCATAAACACGCTCCCGGCGCCCCTGCGGCGACGAGCTTCTACGCCATGCTCGACCGCTATTTCGACGCATTCGACCGCGCGGGGGCGGTTCTCGGCATCACCGCCGACCACGGGATGAAGGCCAAGGCCAATCCCGACGGGACCCCGAAGGTCGTCTACCTCCGCCCGCTCGTCGATACGGTCACGGGGCCGGGGCGCGCGCGGGTGATCCTGCCCATCACCGACCCGTACGTCGTCCACCACGGCGCGCTCGGCTCGTTCGCGACCGTCTATTTTGACGACGCGCGGGCACTGCCGGCCGTCGCGGCGCGGCTTGCCGCCACGCCCGGCATCGCCGACGTCTACGACAACGCGACCGGCTGCGCCCGGTTCGAGCTGCCGCGCGACCGGATGGGCGACCTCCTCGTCGTCGGCGACGCCCACACCGTGCTGGGCAAGTCGCCCGAGGAGCACGACCTCTCGCTGCTCGAGGAGCCGCTCCGCTCGCACGGGGGCGTTTCGGAGCAGACGGTGCCGTTCGTCATCAACCGGCCGCTCACCGCCGAGTACGCGCGACGCGCCGAATCCCACGACCTGCGCAATTTCGACATCTTCGACTTCGTGCTCAACGGCGTGAACTCGGCGTGACCCGGCACGAGGCGGGCTCCCGCATCGGCCCCCGCGGCCGCGCGATCTTCCTCGTCGTTGCTCTACTCGCCGCGTCCGGGTGCGCGGGGGCGGGCGGCTACGCCCCGGGCGCAGGGGCCGGCCAGCCGACGCGCGAGGTCCTGCCGAACGGCCTCACGCTCATCGTGCAGGAGCACCGCGCGAGCGACGTCGTGGCCCTGCAGCTCTGGATGCGGGTCGGCGGGCGTGACGAGTCGCCCGACGAGCTCGGC
>JBGPIS010000424.1:0-2542 GCA_041484965.1 Methylomirabilia bacterium | reverse complement strand
CGGAGCGCCGCGGGCGCGCGAGGGCGATGAGAACGAACAGGATGTAGGCGGCGCCGCCCGTGAGGCCGCCGGCCACGTCGCTCGCCCAGTGGACCTTGAGGTAGAGGCGGCTCCCGGCGATGCCGAGGACCACGAGGCACGCGAGGACGGTTCCCGCCCAGCGCCACGCGCGCGGGAGCCCGCTCGTCCAGAGCGCGTAGATGACGCCGCCGAAAAAGATCGCGGCGCCGAGCGCGTGGCCGCTCGGGAACCCGTATTCGGTGCCGCGCGGGCGCGGACGCGAGACGAGCCACTTGGTGACGACGTTCAGGAGGAAGGCGCCAACGACGACCGCCGGCAGGGGGCGCGCGAGCGGGTGGCCGGCGCGGCGGAGCGCGAGGTAGCCGAGGACGCTCAGCGCGGCGAGTACCCAGCCCGAGCCGAGCAGGGTCAGCGCGCGCATGGGGGACTCGAGCGCCGGGTGACGTCCACCCTGGACCCAGGCCTGGAGCGTATAGTCGAGGGAGAAGACGTGCTGCGTGAATGCGACGGCGGCGAGAGCGAGGAATGACAGCGCGGACATGACGGCGAAGAACGTCACCGCTCGCGGGAGCTTCACCGCCGACGATTATGGCACGGGCGCCGCCCGGGACATCAGGGATCGGCTCGCGCGGCTCGACTGGACGGCGATCGAGCGCTCGCTCTGGCAGTGGGGCTACGCGAAGGCCGGCCCGATCCTCACGCCCGCGGAGTGTGCCGAGCTGATCGCGATATACGCTGACGATTCCCGCTTTCGCAGCCGGATCGAGATGGCCCGGTACCGGTTCGGCGTGGGCGACTACAAGTACTTCGCGGCGCCCTTGCCCCCGCTCGTCCAGGCGCTGCGGACCCACGCGTATCCGCCGCTCGCGGCCATCGCCAACCGGTGGGAGGCGGCGCTCGGCGCCGCGACGCGGCACCCGCCGGACCTCGCGGCGCTCCTGGCGCTCTGCCGGCGCCGGGGCCAGACCAGGCCGACGCCGCTCCTGCTCCACTACGAGGCAGGCGGTTACAACTGCCTGCACCAGGACCTCTATGGCGACGTGGTCTTCCCGCTCCAGCTCACGGGCTTCCTCTCGCGGCGCGGCGTCGACTACGCGGGCGGCGAGTTTCTCCTCGTCGAGCAGCGCCCGCGCGCCCAGTCGCGCGGCGAGGCCGTCGCCACCGAGCAGGGCGAGATCGTCGTCTTCACCACGCGCCACCGGCCCGCGGAGGGCGCGCGCGGCTACTCCCGCGCGACGGTCCGCCACGGCGTGAGCCGCGTGGTCGCGGGCTCGCGCTACACGCTCGGCGTGATCTTCCACGACGCCAAATGAAAGAGATCGGACAATGACTGCTGAGCGACGGCGGCGGTGGAGCTGGAGGCGGCGGCTGATGTACCGCCTGCGACCGCCCGGCTCGCCGAACCTCTGGCTGATCATCCCCCTGCTGATCGCGAGCGTGGTGGTCCTCGGCTGGATCGTCGGGACGCTCGCCACCACGGACCTCGCCGCCTGGGCACGCAACCTGGTGCGGCAAAAGAGCCCCTTCTAGCCGCCTCCGGGTCGGACGACGAAGACGCGCCCGTCGTCGGCCGCCTCGACCCCGAGCTGGCCAAGCCGCCCGAGCATATCGTCGTTCATGTGGGTCAGGACGAGGCGACGACACTCGAGCCGCTCGCGGTGCGCCATCAGCGTCCGGAAGTCGAGGTGGTAGCGGATCTTCTTTTCGAAGAAGAGCGCCTCGGCGATGAAGAGGTCGGCGCCGCGGGCCGCGTCCACCAGCGCGTCGGTCCATTCGGTGTCGCCGGAGTAGGTGACCACCGTGCCGTCGCACGCGATCCGGAGCGCGTAGGGCGGCGCGCCGCTCGCGTGCACGACCTCGAACGGCGTCACGCTGACGGCGCCGAGGCCCTGGGGGGCCCGGTCGCGCCACTCGACGAAGCGCGTCGCGAACCGGCGCTCGACGCGGGACGAGCCGGGGAACAGGACCTCCATCGCGTCCGTGATGCGCGCCTCGACGCCCGGCGGTCCGGCCACGGTCAGGGGCCGCGTGCGGCGCTTGAACTGGGCGTCGAGGATGAGGAACGGCACGCCCGCGAAGTGGTCGCCGTGGAGGTGTGACAAGACGATCGTATCCACCGCCTGCGGATCCACGCCGAAGCGCCGCATCGCGACGAGCGACGAGGCGCCGCAATCCACGAGGACCTGCGCCCACCTCCTTCGCGGCACTCATGATATCGTGCCCCCATGAGCGCCGCCGCCCGGCTCGCCGAGTTCGCCGTCAAGACCTCGCTCGAGGAGTGCCCGCCCGAGACCGTCGCCCGCGCGCGCCTCGCCGCGCTCGACACGCTCGGAGTCATGCTCGCAGGCGCGGGCGAGCCGGTCGCGCGCGCCGTCCGCAGCGTGGCACGGGCGGAAGGCGGGACCCGACTCGCCACGGTCTTCGGCACGCGTCTCGTGACGGCGCCCGGCTGGGCCGCGCTCGCCAACGGCGCCGCCGGTCACGCGCACGACTTCGACGACACGAACTTCGCGCTCATGGG
>JBGPIS010000423.1:0-2553 GCA_041484965.1 Methylomirabilia bacterium | reverse complement strand
GCTCATGCGCCTCGAACACCAGCTCGATACCCGGGGTGTGCGACACGAGCCGGGACGGCCCGGCGCCGACGGGCGCTTTCTTGAAACCCTCGTCGCCGACCTTCTCCACGTACTTCTTGGGCACGATCCAGCCCGCGCCGGTGGCGCTCGAGTAGAACGTGAGAAAGTCCGGCCAGGGCTGCTTCATGCGGAAGCGCACCCGCCCGCTGTCCGGCGTCTCGACGGCCGCCACCCTGTCTTTCAATGCCTTGGCCGACGCGCCCCGGTAGCGCTCGAAGGAGAACGTGACGTCCTCGGCCGTGACGGGGTCGCCGTTGTGGAACCGGGCGCCCGTGCGGAGCACGAACTCGTAGGTGAGCCCGTCCTTGGACGCGGTCCACGACTCGGCAAGGCTCGGAGCCTGCGGGTTGCCGGGCATGGGCTTCACCATGGCGTCGTGGAGGGCGTAGTAGACCATGAAGGGCGTGATGATCCCGGGCGTCTCGGCCGGGTCGAAGTTCGTCGGCGCGAGCGTGGTGTGCACGCCCCAGGTCATCTGCCCCTCGGGCGCGGCCGGCGCCGGCGTCGGGACGAGCAGGGCCAGAACCAAGCTGAGGATCCACAGGGGCATCGGTGAACCCCTCCCGGGAGAGGTTGCGTGATTATCCGCGAACCACCGGGGATGTCAACGGGCGAGCGCGACGGCAACGGCTCACCGCGTCAATTACGAGTCGCTGGCGAGCTTGCCCTTCCAGCCCCAGTTCGACTTCTCGACGTCCTGGAACACGATGTGGACCTGGTCGGGCGTGCTCTTGCCGAGCTTCACCATCGCGTCGGTGATGGCGGCCATGATCTGGCGCTTCTGCTCCGGGGTGCGGCCCGCGTACCACTGGATCGTGATGTTGGGCATGACGCCTCCTATCGCTCGAACGCGCTCATATAAGTCCTCCTCGGTCAGCCGAGGGCGACCACGCCCTCGGCCGCGAGCCGATCGATCTCGGCCCGCGCGAGCCCGAGCTCGCCGAGCACCTCGGCGGTGTGCTCGCCCAGCAGCGGCGCCGGCCGGCGGATCCGGGCGGGCGTCGCCGAGGCGCGGACGGGGAAGGCGAGCATCTTCGCCTTGCCGTAGCCGGGCTGGTCCACTTCGGCGACGAGGCCGAGGTGCTTCACCTGCGGGTCCTCGAACACCTCGTCGAACTCGTAGATCGGCCCCGCGGCGACCTGTGCCGCCTCGAAGCGCCCGACCCACTCGCCCGTCGTCGCTCGGGCGAGCGCCGCCTCGATCCGCCGCTTCAGCTCGTCGTGGTGGGCGAGGCGGCTGTCGTTGGTCAAGAACTTCGGATCCGTCGCGAGGCCGTCGTCGCCGAGCGTCCTCGCGAAACGCGCGTACTGATCGGGGTTCATGATGACGACCTGCACCCAGCCGTCCTTGGTGCGGAACGCCTCGGCGGGCGTGAGGTTCGGGTTGCGGTTCCCGACGCGCTCCGGGCGCTTGCCCGAGTCGAAGTAGTGGGCCACGGGATCGGGCAGGAGCGCCAGCGTCGAGGCGAGGAGGTTCACGTCGAGGTGCTGGCCTCGCCCGGTCCGCTGGCGATGGACGAGCGCCGCGTTGGCGACACCGAAGGCGAGGAAGCCGGCGGCGAGGTCGGCCACCGAGCCGCCGACCTTCGTCGGGGGGCTCCCCGGCATGCCGGTGAGGGCCATGATCCCGCTCACGCCCTGGGCGATGGTGTTGTAGCCCGCGCGCTTCGCGTGCGGCCCCGTCTGGCCGAAGCCCGTCACCGAGACGTAGACGACGGCCGGGTTCACCTCGCTCACCGCCTTGTAGCCGAGGCCGAGCTTGTCGGCGACGCCCGGGAGGAAGTTCTCGACGACCACGTCGGCGCGACGGGCCAGCTCGAGGACGAGCCGCGCGCCCTCCGGCGTCTGCATGTCCACGGCGATTCCCCGCTTGTTCCGGTTGATCGCCGCGAACGTGGCGCTCATCCCGTCGCCGCGCCACGCGCGGAGGTCGTCGCCGCGGCCCGGGCGCTCGACCTTGACGACGTCGGCGCCGAGATCGGCCATGAGGGTCGCGCAGTACGGGCCCGCGATCACGCGGGAGAGGTCGAGGACGCGGATCCCCTCGAGCATCATGGGCGCCTCAGCCACGGTCGAGGAAGCCCTCCGTCATCGCGTTGACCTCGGGGATGCCGGTCCGCGCGATCGCGTTGATCCGCGCCTTCACCTCGGCGAGCGGCTTCTGCGGCTTCGCCGCCAGGAGCTCCGCGTAGGCGCGCGCCTCCTTCATGAGCGCGGAGCCGGGGACGACGCGGTTGAGGAGACCCCACGCCAGCGCCTCGGCGGCCCCGTAGCGCCGGCACTCCATGATGATCTCCTTTGCGCGCGCGGGTCCGACGAAGCGGACGAAGCGCGTCGTCGTGGCGATGCCGAGCGGGACGCCCAGGTCCACCTCGGGGATCCAGAACTGAGCCTCGGCGGCCGCCCAGCGGAAGTCGCACGCGAGCGTGAGCCCCCAGCCGCCGCCGACCGCGTGGCCGTTGATCGCCGCGAGCGTCGCCTGTTCGAGGTTCT
>JBGPIS010000422.1:0-2590 GCA_041484965.1 Methylomirabilia bacterium | reverse complement strand
GCTGGGGGCATCGGTCGCGTCGGCTGCCGTGAGGCTTCTGGGCGTGACCCTCCGCGTGACGTTCGCCGGTGTCGACGACCTCGCGCGCCGCTGGGCCGCGGGCGCGCCGGTGATCTACGCCGTCTGGCACGGCCGCATTCTCATGGTGCCGTGGCTCCACGCGTGCCTGGCCCGGACGCACGGCGCGCGCCCGGTGACGGTGCTGGTGAGCCGCTCGTCCGACGGAGAGATCGTCGCGCGCTATATCCACCGCTTCGGTCTTGCCGCGGTGCGGGGCTCGTCGTCGCGCGGCGGCGCCGAGGCGGCGCGCGCGCTCGTGGCGCGCCTCAGGCAGGGCGCGGACGTCGCCGTCATCCCCGACGGCCCGCGCGGCCCGCGCGGCCGGGTCCAGCCCGGCGTCGTCGCGCTGGCCGCGCTGAGCGGCGTGCCGATCGTTCCACTCGCCGTGGCCGCGCGTCCGCGGTACCGGTTGTCGAGCTGGGACGAGTTCATGATTCCGGCGCCCTTCGGGCGCTGCGCGATGGCGTTCGGCATGCCGATCCACGTGGCGCGCGACGCCGACCGGGCGCAGGCCGCGAAGGAGATCGAGCGGAGCCTGGGCGACGTCACGACCGCCGCCGACCGGCTGGTGGGCGCCTGATGTACGTGCTCTACAGTGTGCTTGCGTATGCCGCCCTTGCCCTCGTCTACGCACCCGCGGCGCTCGCCCGCCGCCTCCGCAGCCGCGTCCCGCTCCACCTCGGCGAGCGGCTGGCGCTCGGCGCCGCGAGGGCCGAGCCCGGGGCGCGGTGCGGCTGGATTCACACGGTCTCGGTCGGGGAGGCGATCGCCGCCGCGCCGCTCGTCGACGGGCTCAGGCGGCTCTATCCCGGGCTGCCGCTCGTCGTGACCACGGTCACCGAGACCGGGGCGCGGGTGGTCCGCGAGCGTTACGCCGCGCAGGCGAGCCACCGCTTTTTCCCGCTCGACCTGCCGGGGTCCGCGCGGCGGTTCGTGGATGCGCTCGACCCGGCGTTCCTCGTGTGCGTCGAGACGGAGCTCTGGCCGAACGTGCTGCGGACGCTCGCGGTGCGCGGCGTTCCCGTGATGATCGCCAACGGGCGGATCTCCGACCGCTCCTACTGGCGCTACCGCCTAGCGCGACGCTTCATGGGCAGGATGCTCGGCGACGTCCGGGTCTTCGCGATGCAATCCGACGAAGACGCTCGGCGGATCATCGCGCTCGGCGCCTCCCCGGAGCGCGTCGTGGTGACCGGGAACATCAAGAACGAAGCCCTTCCCGACACGGCGGGCTCGGTGGACCTCTGGCGCCGGCTCCTCGGGCTCGAGCGCGGCCGGCGCGTCTGGATCGCCGGCAGCACTCATCGTGGAGAGGAGGAGCTCGTGCTGGACGCCCACCGCATCGGGCTCGCCGCGTGCCCCGACCTGGCGCTCGTGATCGCGCCGCGGCACCCGGCGCGCGCCGGGGAGGTGGTGGACCTCGTCACGGCGCGCGGCTGGCCGGCCGTGCGCCGGAGCGCCCTGCCGCGTGAGCGCGAGGCGAACGCCGTCGTCGTGCTCGACACCGTTGGCGAGCTCGCGCCGCTCTACGGCGTGGCCGACGTCGTGTTCGTCGGCGGGAGCCTCGTGCCCTTCGGCGGCCACAACATGCTGGAGGCCGCGCTCCGGCGGAAACCGGTGCTCGTCGGCCCCCACACGACGAACTTCCGCGAGGCGGCCGCGCTGCTCGAGTCGGCGGGTGCCGCGCTCGTCGTCCGCGACGGGGCGGAGCTGGGCCACGAGCTCGCCCGTCTCCTCGGCGATGCCGAGCTCCGGGCGAGGCTCGGCGAGGTGGGCCACGAGACGGTGGCGGGGCGCCACGGCGCCGTCAGGGAAACGCTGGACCTGATCGGCCGCTTCCTCGCTCCGGAGGGACGGACGTGAGTGAGCGCGGCGCGCCCTTGCGGCTCACGCGCGGCTGGGAGGAAGGGTTCCCGCGCGGCGCGGCACGGCTGCTCGGTGTCGCCGGAGGTGGTTATCGGGGCCTGCTCGGCGCGCGCGAGTGGCTCTACGCGCGGGGCGTCCTCAAGTCGCGCGGCGTCGGCTGCCCCGTTGTCTCCATCGGGAACCTCACGGTGGGCGGCACGGGCAAGACGCCGGCGGTCGAGGTCGCCGTCCAGACGCTTTCCGCCCTCGGCCACCGGCCTGCGGTCGTCAGCCGCGGCTACGGCCGACGCACGGGCGGCATCCAGGTGGTCGCCGACGCGGCGGCGATCAGACTCGACGCCGAAGAGGCGGGCGACGAGCCCTTCCTGCTGGCGCGGCGGCTGCCCGGCGTGCCAGTCGTCGTCGGCTCGAACCGCTACGCGACCGCGCGCGCCGCGATCGAGCGCTTCGGCGTGACGGCGATCGTGCTCGACGACGCTTTTCAGCACCGCACGCTGACGAAGACCCTCGAGATCGTGATGGTCCGCGGGCTCCACCCGTGGGGCAACGGGAGGCTGCTCCCGGCCGGCCCGCTCCGCGAGCCGCTCAGCGCGCTGGGGCGCGCCGACCTCGTCGTCGCGACCGGCGCGGCGGGTCGCGCCGACGCGCAGGCGGTCGTGGCGGC
>JBGPIS010000421.1:0-2600 GCA_041484965.1 Methylomirabilia bacterium | reverse complement strand
TCTCGCCCTCGGCGACGTCGATCACGTAGATCGTCGCGTCCACCAGCTCGGGGCTGAAGGTCGCCGCCAGGTTATCACCGCCGCTCTCGATCAGGAGCAGCTCAAGGTTCGGGAACGCCTTCAGCAGTGCGTGGGCGGCCTCGAGATTCACCGATGCGTCTTCCCGGATCGCGGTGTGCGGGCAGCCGCCCGTCTCGACGCCGACGACGCGCTCGGCCGGCAGCACGCCACGCCGGATCAGGAACTCCGCGTCTTCCTTCGTATAGATGTCGTTGGTGATCACCGCCATGTCCACGTGGTCGCGGAGGCGAAGGCACAGGGCTTCCGTCAGCGCCGTCTTGCCCGAGCCGACGGGTCCGCCGATGCCGATCTTCAGGGGCCGGGGGATGGGCGCGTTCGTGCTCATGACCTGAACAGCCTCATGTCGAGCGCCGCGTGGCGCAGCCCCGCGAGCTCGAGACCCGGGTTGAAGCTCCACATGTCCTCCACTCGCGCCACCGCCGCGTCGGCGGCGAGCCGCGTGACGACCTGCCGCACACCTGCGAGCACCCGCTGGCCGTCGACCTGCCCGAGGGCGATGAGACGCAGCCCGGCGCCGACCAGCAGCGCCGCGGTGGAGTGGAGATAGGCCGCCGCGGCGCGCTCGGGATCGACGCCGGAGCGGCCGAGGGCGGCGCCGAGCGCGACGGCGTGGTGGCCGGGCGCGAGCCCGTCCTCGACCGAGCGCGCCAGCTCGCCGAGGACCGCGTCGTCTCCCAGTCCCGCGGCCACGCGCAGCGTCTGGCGTCCCATCTGCCGGCTGGCGGCGCGGAACTCGGGCACGCACTTCATCGCGTCGAGGCGCTCGTCGAGCGCGACGAGACCCGCGACGTCGCCCGCGGCGGCGAGCCGCGTCGCGTTGGCGACTGCGACGGCGTCGCACGGCCCGGCGCTCCCCTCGAGGTGCGCCCGGAGGAACGCCTCCAGGCCGGCGCGGTCCGTCACCCGCCCCTCCTGCGCGTACGTCTCGAGCCCGAACGAGTGGGCGAAGCCGCCCGCCGGGAAGAGCCCGTCGGCGAACTGCAAGATCGCCAGCAGCGCTGGATCAGTGGTCATGGCGGTGTCCCGCGCCGACGGGCACGAAGACGCTCTGGACGCGCTCGAAGGCCAGGCCGAGCCGCGTCAGGAGCTGGTCCATCGCGGGGTCGTCGGGTACCAGAAGCCGCTCACCGTCGAGCGCCAGCGTGAAGTGGCGGTTGCCGACCTCGAAGGCGACGCGGATCGCCTCCTCGCGCGATCGCGGCGTCACCGCGAGCACCGGCTCGGGCGCCGCCTCGATCACGACGTACCAGCCCGGGCCGACGTGCAGGATGTCGCCGGGTGTGAGCGCGCTTCCCGTCGGCAGCGCCAGCGCGAGCGTCCGGCCCGCGCGCGTGGCGACGCGGCGCCGCCCCCAGCGCCGCTCTTCCGCGGTGAGCAAGAGCGCGTCGCGCTCGAGGCGCGACAGATCGCCGTCGCGCACGTGCACGTGCGGATGCGTGATGACGGGGATCTCGGGCAGGCCGCTGGCGCAATCGGGCTCCCGACTCGATCGAGGCGTGGATGGGGGGGTGTTCGGCGTCATGTCGGGATTGCTGGCGCGATCGGGCTCCCGGCTCGATCGAGGCGCAGGTGGGGGAGTATCGGGCGTCATGTCGGGATTGCTGGCGCGATCGAGCTCCCGGCTCGATCGAGACGCAGGTGGGGGGTATGGGGGGCCATGTCGGGGCCCCCCATCAGAAGAGGAAATAGCGCTGGGCCATCGGCAGCACCCGCGCGGGCTCGCACGTGAGCCGCTCACCATCGGCGCGCACCTCGTACGTCTCCGGGTCGACCTCGATGCGCGGCAGGGCGTTGTTGTGGATCATGTCGCGCTTGCCGATCTTCCGGCAGTTCGAGACGGCGACCGCGCGCCGCGCCAAGCCGAGGCGCGCGGGCACCCCGGCCGTGAGTGCGGCGGCCGACACGAAGGTGAGCGCGGTGGCGCCGAGCGCGCGGCCGTAGGCGCCGAACATGGGGCGATAGAGGACCGGCTGAGGCGTCGGGATCGACGCGTTCGGATCACCCATCGCCGCCCAGGCGATCATGCCGCCCTTGACGACCAGCTCCGGCTTGACGCCGAAGAACGCCGGGCGCCAGAGGACGAGGTCGGCGAGCTTGCCGGCCTCGACCGAGCCGACGTGGGAGGCCAATCCGTGGGCGATCGCCGGGTTGATCGTGTACTTGGCGACGTAGCGCTTGACTCGGATGTTGTCGTCTCCCGGCGTCTCCCCCGGGAGTGGACCGCGCTGCAGCTTCATCTTGTCGGCGGTCTGCCACGTCCGGATGATCACCTCGCCGATCCGCCCCATCGCCTGCGAGTCCGAGGACATCATGCTGATCGCGCCGAGGTCGTGCAGCACGTCCTCGGCGGCGATCGTCTCGGCGCGGATCCGCGATTCCGCGAACGCGAGGTCCTCGGGAATCGCCGAGTTCAGGTGGTGGCAGACCATCAGCATGTCGAGGTGCTCGTCCATCGTGTTCACGGTGAACGGCATCGTCGGGTTGGTGGACGACGGCAGACAGTTCGGCTCGCCGCAGAC
>JBGPIS010000420.1:0-2629 GCA_041484965.1 Methylomirabilia bacterium | reverse complement strand
GCGGCGACGACGAGCAACGCGAGTGAGCGGCGCACGCTGACGAATCTACGGACGGGCGCACGCGAACCTCACAAGAAAAATGACGGCGCGCGGGCCGGGACCACATCTTGGGGCGCGCCGCGCGCCGGGCTACCACGCGTGGACGCGCCCCTTGGAGGACGGGCACTTCAGGGCCCGGGGCGCGGTCGCCTCTTGAGGAGCGGCTTCAGATGGGGCCAGAGGCGGTCCGCGATGACCTGGTGCCCCGCGGCGTTCGGGTGGAGGCCGTCGGGCTGGATCAGCCCGCGGTCGGTGACGACATCGAGCGGGAAGGACACGAAGGCGACGCCGGTGCGGCGCGCCACGTCGGGAAACACCGCCGCGAACTCCCGCGTGAACGTCTCGCCGTAGTTGGGCGGCATGCGCATCCCCGTGAGCAGCACGCGGGCGCCCGCCGCGCGCAGCCGCGTCACGATCGTCTCGAGGTTGGCGCGCATCGCGCGCGGGCTCTGGCCGCGCAGGCCGTCGTTGGCGCCGAGCGCGACGACGACGACTTCCGGCCGGGCGCGCAGCACCCAGTCCACGCGCCGGAGCCCGCCCGCCGTCGTGTCGCCGCTCACGCCGGCGTTGACCACGCGGTAGGCGTAGCCCTCGCTCGCGAGCCGCGCCTCGAGCCGCGCCGGATACGCCTCGTCGGCGGCGACGCCGAGCCCGGAGGTGAGGCTGTCGCCGAGGACGGCGATGACCGCCGTCGTGGGCACCGGCGCCTGCCCCTCGGCGAGGGTCGGCCCGGCAAAGAGAAACGCGAGGCAGGCGACGACGAGCGCGCGCACGGAGGCAGTGTAGTATGAGTTCCGTGATCATTCAGGTCCGCGATCTTGTGATGCGTCTGCCGAGCGGCGGCCGGACGCTCACGATCCTCGACGGGGTCACGCTCGAGGTGAAGGCGGGGGAGGTGTGCGCCGTCACCGGTCCGTCCGGCAGCGGCAAATCCACGCTCCTGGGTCTCATCGCCGGTCTCGACCGTCCGAGCGCGGGCTCGATCGAGGTCGCGGGCGTCGAGATCACGCGGCTCGGGGAGGACGCCCTCGCGCGCTTCCGGGGCCGCACGCTCGGCTACGTGTTCCAGTCCTTCCACCTGATCCCGACCCTCACCGCCGCGGAGAACGTCGCCGTGCCGCTCGAGCTCGCGGGCGTCGCCGACGCCCTCGCCCGCGCCCGCGCGCGGCTCGCCGAGGTCGGCCTCGCCGAGCGCGCCCACCACTATCCCGTGCAGCTGTCCGGCGGCGAGCAGCAGCGCGTCGCGCTGGCACGCGCGGTGGCGCTCGATCCCCCGCTCCTCCTCGCCGACGAGCCCACCGGGAACCTCGACTCCGAGACGGGCGGCCAGATCATCGAGCTCCTCCTGCGCTGGAAGCGCGCGCGCGCCGCGACGCTCGTGCTCGTGACCCACGACACGGCCCTCGCCGGTCACGCCGACCGCGTCGTCGGGCTTCGCGACGGCCGGATCCTCAACGGACATCATGGCCGGGCGGGGTGAGCGCCGTCGCGGCGCGGGCCGAGCGGTGACATGATCGAGAATCCGGCGTTCGCCCTCCGGATGGCCTGGCGCGAGACGCGGGGCGCGTGGCGCCATTTCGTGGCGTTCTTCCTCTGCGTGGCGCTCGGCGTGGCCGCGCTCGTGTCGGTGGGGACGCTCGCCGCCAACCTCGACCACACGCTGACACGCGAGGCGAAGGCGCTGATGGGCGGGGACCTCGAGCTCCGCTCGGCCCACGCGCTCGACGGCGACGCCGTCCGCGCGCTCGACGGGCTGCGCCGGGATGGCGCCGTGACCACGGCCGTGAGCGAGCTGGTCGGCATGGCGCGCTCCCCCGCGCGCGGCACGAGCCTGCTCGTCGAGCTGAAGGCGGTGGCGCCGGGCTATCCGCTCTACGGGCGCGTCGAGACGGCGCCCGAGCTGCCGCTCCACGATCTCCTCGCGGAGCGCCACGGCGCGAGCGGCGCCCTCGTCGAGGCTCAGCTTCTCGAACGCATGGGCCTCGCCGTCGGCGATCCGCTCGTGATCGGGACGGCGCGCTTTGCGATCACGGGTGTGATCCGGCGCGAGCCCGACCGCTCGGCGGGCTTCGTGACGCTGGGACCGCGCGTGCTGCTCGCCGCTCCGGCCCTCGAGGCGACGGGCCTCCTCCAGGTCGGGAGCCGCGTCCGCTACCACACGCTCGTGCGGCTGCCCGCGCGGGTCTCGCCCCGCGACGCCAGTCAGCGGCTCGCGGCGGAGATCGCCGACCCCGCGGTGCGCGTGTCGGTCTTCGACGACGCTCAGCCCGGCCTGCGCCGCTTCTTCTCGCAGCTCGCGTCCTACCTCGGGCTGGTCGGGCTCGCGAGCCTGCTCGTCGGCGGGATCGGCGTCGCGTCGGCGGTCACGACGTTCGTGCGGCGGCAGCTCGGGACGATCGCCGTGCTCAAATGCCTCGGCGCGCCGTCGCGCGTCCTGCTCCTGACCTATCTCGTCCAGATGCAGGCGCTCGGCGTTCTCGGGAGCCTCGCGGGCGCCGCCGCCGGCGCCCTCATCCAGCCGGCGCTCGTCGGGTTCCTGGCGCCGTTCGCGCCGTTTCCCCTCGAGGCCCGGTGGGACGCGTCGACGCTC
>JBGPIS010000419.1:0-2630 GCA_041484965.1 Methylomirabilia bacterium | reverse complement strand
CGGCACGGCGAGCGACACGCCGTTGACCGCCTTGAGCGCGGCGAAGTGGCGGCTCACGCCCTCCACGGCGAGCTGCGGCGGCGGGGACGGCGGGGAAGTCACGCCCGGAGCCCGATCCGCCCCCGGAGGGCGCCGACGATGCCGCCGGGGGCGAAGAGGACGAACACGATGAAGGTCACGCCGAGGATCAGCATCCAGCGCTCGGTGTGGGTGCTCACGAAGCTCTGGAGCAGGATGAACGTGGCGGCCCCGAGCATCGCGCCGCCGAGCGTGCCGGTGCCGCCGATGATGACCATCAGGAGCGCCTCGCCCGACGTCGTCCAGAAGAACGCGTCGGGCGTGATGGACCCGCTGAACTGGGAATAGAGAGACCCGGCGATCCCCGCGAGCATCCCCGCGATCACGAATGCGAGGAGCTTGTAGCGGTTCACGGGATAGCCGATCGCCTCCATCCGCGCCTCGTTCTCGTGGATGCCCATGAGCACATGGCCGAACGGCGACCGCACGATCCGCCAGAGGACCAGCATGCCGAGGGCCGCGAGCGCCACGAGGTAGAGATGGAAGGCCCACGTGTTGCCGGTGTTCACGCCGAGGATGGTCGCGCGCGGCACGCCCACGATCCCGTCCTCGGCGCCGAGCCACGCGACCTGAAACGTGTAGGCGTAGAACATCTGCGAGAAGGCGAGCGTCAGCATGATGAAGTACACGCCGCTCACCCGGGTCGAGAAGAGCCCGATGACGAGCGCGGCGAGCGCGGCGGCGAGCGCTGGGAACACGAGGGCCCCGAGCGTGCCCGCCGATTGCTTGAGCGCGAGCGCCGCGACGTAGCCGCCGACCCCGAAGAACGCCGAGTGGCCGAAGGAGACCATGCCCGCGTAGCCCATCAGGAGGTCGAGGCTCATCGCGAAGACGCCCCAGATCAGGATCTCCTGCAGGAGCTTGACCGGGTAGTTCCCGAAGAACGCGGGAAAGACCGCGAAGGCCGCCAGCAGGATGACGAACGCGACGGCGCGGACCTTCATTTCAGCGGCCGGCCGAAGAGGCCCTGGGGCCGGAGCAGCACGATCAGCGCCATCACGACGTAGATCATGAGCATCGAGAAGCCGGGGAGCCACGCCTTCCCGAAGGTCTCGGCCTGGCCGATGACGAGGCTCCCGACGAGCGAGCCCTTGAGCGAGCCCAGGCCCCCGACGACGACGACGATGAGCGCCGGGATCAGGATGCTCACGCCCATCGCGGGGTAGGCGGACTGGATCGGCCCGGCGATCACGCCCGAGAGCCCGCCGAGCGCGGCGCCGAAGGCGAAGACGCCCGTGAACACGCGGCTGATGTTGATGCCGAGGCCCGCCGTCATCTCGGCGTCGAAGACGCCGGCGCGGATGATCGAGCCCAGGCGCGTCTTCTCGATGAGGAGCCAGAGGACGACCGCCATGACGAACCCGAACGCGATCACGAAGAGCCGGTACGAGGGGATCGTCAGCGCGCCGAGCGTGACGGAGCCCGAGAAGAGCGCCGGCGCCGGGATCGAGCGGATCTTCCCGCCCCAGATCCACTTCACCATGTCCTCGAAGAAGTAGATGAGACCGAAGGTCAGCAGCACCTGGTCGAGCGTGGGCCGCCGGTAGAGCGGCCGCAGCAGGCCGCGCTCGACGAGCGCGCCGATCGCCCCGACCGCCACCGGCGCCACGACCAGCGCGAGCCAGAAGTTGCCCGTCGCGGCGATGAGCGTCAGGCCGGCGTAGGCGCCCAGCAGGTAGAACGAGCCGTGGGCGAGGTTGACGACGTCGAGCATGCCGAAGATCAGCGTGAGCCCGACGGAGAGGAGGAAGAGGAGGACGCCGTAGGAGAGGCCGTTCAGGGCCTGGGCGAGGAAATCGGAGAGGAACGGCACGGGCTGGATGCGCGGGGGCCGGAGCGGAATACTCCGGCCCCCGACGGGTTCCGTCAGGCCGGCAGGGTGCAGCCGGTGCCGGGATCCCGCACGTCGGCGACCTTGTCGATCGGGACGTTGGTGAGGCCGAACCCCGCCACCTCGCGTACCTCGCGGACGTAGATGAACGGCTGGATGATGTTCTGGGTTTTCGGGTCGAAGCGGAAGCGGCCGCGCGGGCTGTCGAACTCGATCTTCGCGATGGCCGCGACGAGCTTGTCCTTGTCCAGCGTGTTGCCGTTCACGGCCTTGAGCGCCCGGACGATGACCTCCGCGGTGTCGTACCCTTGGCAGGCGAAGCCGTCGGGCATCTTGCCGCCGAACTTCTCCCGGAACTCTCGCACGAACCGCTGGTTCACGGGGTTGTCGAGGACCGGCGTGTAGAAGTGGCCGGTGAGGATGCCGAGGGCGGAGTTGCCCTGCGCCGGCAGGACGTCGGGCTCGGTGAGGAAGCCCGCGCCCGTGAGCTTGATCGACTGCTTGAGCCCGAACTGGTCGTACTGCTTCACGAAGTTGACCGCGTCGGTGCCGGAGAAGAAGGCGAAGACCGCCTTGGCGCCCGACTGCTTGATCTTGGTGAGATAGGGCGCGTAGTCCGTCTCGCCCAGCTTCGGGTAGTCCTCGGCGATCACTTTTCCGCCGGCAGGGAGGAACGTCTCGCGGAACGCGGCCATCATGTCCTTGCCGGCCTGGTAGTTCG
>JBGPIS010000418.1:0-2651 GCA_041484965.1 Methylomirabilia bacterium | reverse complement strand
TGATGCTGATCACGGCCCGCGAGGCCCGCGACCTCTTCCCGCTCATCGACCCCGCCGGTCTCGAGGGCGCGCTCTACCTACCGACCGACGGCCACGTCGATCCGGCGGGATTGACGGGGGCACTCGCCGACGCCGCGCGGCAGCGCGGCGTCCAGTTCCAGACGGGCGTGACCGTGACCGGGATCACCGTCGCGCGCGGCCGCGTCGCCGCCGTCGTCACCGACCGGGGCACGATCGGGACCGAGGTCGTCGTCAACGCCGCCGGCATCTGGGCGCGGGAGGTGGGGCGGATGGTCGGCGTGAGCGTCCCCGTCGTCCCGATGGCCCACCAGTACCTCGTCACGCGACCGATCGACGGCGTCCGGCGCGAGTTTCCGACGATGCGCGATCCCGACCGGCTCGTGTACTTTCGCGAGGAGGTCGGCGGCCTGGTCGTCGGCGGCTTCGAGCGCGCCTGCAAGCCGTGGGGGCTCGACGGGATCCCGCCGGGCTTCACCCACACGCTGCTCCCGCCCGACTGGGAGCGCTTCGGCGAGCTGATGGAGGGCGCCGTCGTGCGTGTGCCCGCGGTCGGCAAGGCGGAAGTGATCCGCATGATCAACGGCCCGGAGGCCTACACGCCCGACGGCGAGTTCATCCTGGGCGAGGCGCCGGCGCCGCGCGGCTTCTTCGTCGCCGCCGGCTTCTGCGCCCACGGGATCGCCGGCGGCGGCGGCGTCGGGCGCGTGATGGCGCAGTGGATCATGGACGGCCGGGCGCCGATCGATCTCTGGCGGATGGACCTGCGCCGCTTCGGGCCTCAGTACGCCGACCGCGACCTCGCCGTGGCTCAAGCGACGGAGGTCTACGCGACGTACTACGACATCCATCTCCCGTTCGAGGAGCGCCGGGCGGGGCGCGGGCTCAGGCTGTCCCCGATCTACGCTCGCCTGCAGGCGCTCGGCGCCGTCTTCGGTGAGAAGGCGGGATGGGAGCGTCCGAACTGGCTCGAGGCGAACCGCGGCGCCGGACCCGCGAGCTGGGAGCCGCGCGGCTGGCTCGCCCGCCACTGGTCGCCCGCGATCCCGGCCGAGCACGCGGCCACGCGCGAGCGCGCCGCGCTCTTCGACGAGACCTCGTTCAGCAAGCTCGAGGTGTCGGGGCCGGGGGCGCTCGAGCTCCTGCAGCGCCTCAGCGACAACCAGCTCGACAAGCCCCCGGGGTCGGTCACCTACACGCAGATGCTCAACGAGGAGGGCGGGATCGAGTGCGACCTGACGGTCACGCGCCTCGGGCCGGACCGGTTCCTGCTCGTCACCGGCACGGCCTTCGGGCTCCACGACCGCGCGTGGATCGAGGCGCACGCGAGTCCCGGTGACCGCGTGGCGGTGGAGGACGTGACGGCGCGCGACGTGTGCCTGGGGCTCTGGGGACCGCGCGCCCGCGAGATCCTCCGGCGCGCGACGCCCGACGACGTGGGGGACGCGGCGTTCCCGTACATGACCGCGCGCCGGCTCGGCGTCGGCGGCGTGCGGGTCCTCGCGTTGCGCGTCACGTACGTCGGCGAGCTCGGCTGGGAGCTCTACGCGCCGGTCGAGGACGGCGCCAGGCTTTGGGACGCGCTCTGGCGCGCGGGCGAGTCGTTCGGCCTCGTCGCCGGCGGCTACCGCGCGATCGACTCGCTCAGGCTGGAGAAGGGCTACCGTTACTGGAGCGCCGACGTCACGCCCGAGGACACGCCGTGGGAGGCGGGGCTCGGCTTCTGCGTCAAGCTCGACAAGGGCCCATTCGTCGGCCGCCCGGCCCTCGTCGCCCAGAAGGAGCGCGGGGTCGCCCGCCGGCTCGTCGCCCTCACGCTCGCCGACCCCCACGCGATCGCGTTCGGCGGCGAGCCTATATTGCAGGACGGCGACGTCCTCGGGCGGGTGACGAGCGGCGGGTTCGGCTACACGCTCGGGCAGTCGATCGCCTACGGATACGTTCCCGCGGCGTCCGCGGCGCCGGGGACCGCGCTCACGGTCGAGGTCTTCGGCGAGCGGGTTCCCGCGACGGTCGCCCGCGAGCCGCTGTACGATCCCAAGGGGGAGAAGATCAGGGGAGGTGGCTAGCATGAGAATCGAGACGGTCGCCGTGCACGCCGGCACGCGCATCGACCCGGGAACCGGCGCCGTGACGCCAGCGATCCACCCGTCCACGACGTTCGAGCGCGACCCCGACGGCGCGTACCCGCGCGGGTTCCTCTACGCCCGCAACGGGAATCCCAACCGGAACGCGCTCGAGGAATGTCTCGCCGCGCTCGAGGGCGGGGAAGCCGCGGCGGCGTTTTCGTCGGCGTCCGCGGCGACCTCGGCGATCTTCCAGTCACTCGCCCCGGGCGATCATGTCGTGGCGCCCCTGGACGCCTACCACGGGACCTCGCGCCTCCTGCGCGAGACGTTCAGCCGGTGGGGGCTCGAGACGGCGTTCGTCGACATGACCGACTTCGCCGCGGTGCGCGCGGCGATCAGGCCCAGCACGCGGCTCGTCTGGGCCGAGACGCCGTCGAACCCCCTCTGGAAGGTCAGCGACATCGCGGCGATCGGCGAGCTCGCCCGCAAGGCGGGCGCCCGCTACGTCTGCGACAACACGACGGCCACGCCCGTGCTCCAGTCGCCATTCAAGCTCGGCGCCGA
>JBGPIS010000417.1:0-2672 GCA_041484965.1 Methylomirabilia bacterium | reverse complement strand
GTGGCGCCGAACCCCTGCGCGTATGCCGCGAGGTAGGCGCGCCCGCCGCCGAGCCCGGCCTCGAGGTTCGCGATCCGATATCCGCGGTCGCCGTATACCTCTAGTATTCCGTCGAGCGGCGCGAGGAAGTAGATGACGGCAGCGGCGTCTCCACCGAGCGGCTGCTCCAGGCAGAGATACGCCGAGTCCCGTCTGAGCTCGCCGGCCTTGACGAGCTCCAGCGCGTTCTCCTGGTACCGGTAGAAATACGCCCCCGCCGGGACGCCGGTGGCCGCGTTCACGATCAGATAGAGATCCACGAGGCCCGGCGACACATCCGCGTCGACGGCGCGCGTGGCGGCCCACAGCGCCGTCGAGAGCTCGAGCGCCGACAGCGGCTCATGACCGAACTGCCGCGTCGAGCCGCGGCGCTGGATCGTCTCCCCGAGCCCGCGGCCGCTCTCGGCGCGCGGCGGTGGCAGCGGGACCAGGGTCCGGGGCGTGCCCTCTGAGACCCGTGTTTCAGCGGGTTGCCCCGACGCCGGCGTCGACGGAACAGCGGTCGCGGGTTGCTGCCGGCGTGGTCGAGGAGGGCACGCCCCGGACCCTGGTCCCGCTGATTGCCAGGCGCGGACCGCAGCGGGGGACTCGAGCGACGAGGCCACGTGAATCTCGCGGAGCAGCGGGTAGTCCACTTCGTCGGAGGAGAGGGGCATGTACGGATGGGTGACCTCGTCGAGCGTGCCGACCGGTGGCGCGGGCGCGGCGTCGGGCCCGAGTGCGACGAGCTCGAGCGCGGCTTCACGACCGGCGTCGACACCGAGGAGCCGGTTGACGTCGGCGTCGACAAACCCCGTGAGAAGCCGCGGCGCGAGACCCGCGCCGCCGGCGACGGCGAGCAGGTTGCCGAGCAATGTCCCGCTGTCCCAGAAGAGGTGGCGGTACCCGCGCGCCTGGTACTTCCAGGTGTTCCGCCAGTAGATGGCGGTCAGCACGACCGTCGCCGCGCGCCGGGCGAGGGTTTCATCCGCCGCCGCGCGCGCGAGCGCGTCGCGCAGGTCCCCGCTCCGCAGGCGCCGCAGGGCGAAGTCGCCGGGGCAGAAGTGATAGAGCCCGGGCGCGAGCCCGGCGACCTCGCCGGCCACGACGTACACCTCGGTCTGATAGAGCGCCCCCGTCGAGGGCGCGGCCCGGAAGAGCACCTCGCCCCCTCCCGGATACGACCGCTTCTTCGTCACCCCCGCCGAGTAGTAGAGGAGCGTCGCCAGAGTCCCGAGCCCGAGCGGCGCGGCCGGCGCCGCGGGGCGCGCGTCGATCGCCCGGAGCGTGTCGATCACCGCCGGATCGATCTCGCGCGGCAGCGTCTGCGCCGGGAGCTCGGTGTAGATCTTGAAGGGAAACGGCTTGATGTCCCACGCGAGCGCGTGGCCGCTCGCGTGGACCGACTGGGGCGAGTGGGCCGTCTGGTCGTGGTACCGGCGCGCGACCCCGCTACGCAAACCGGTACGGGGGCCGGACGACTCCGCGCTCGGTGATGATCGCCGTGATGAGCGCAGCCGGCGTCACGTCGAAGGCCGGATTGAACACCGGCGACTCGGCGGGCGCCGTCTGCGCGGTTCCCACCCAGCGCACCTCGGCCGCGTCGCGCTCCTCGATCGGGATGTGCGCGCCGGACGGGAGGGCGGGGTCGATCGTCGAGAAGGGCGCGGCCACGTAGAAGGGCACCCGGTGGTGCTGCGCAAGCACCGCGAGCGCGTAGGTGCCGATCTTGTTCGCGGTGTCGCCGTTGGCCGCGATGCGGTCGGCGCCGGTCACGATCAGGTCGACCTCGCCGCGCGCCATGAGCGAGGCGGCGACGACGTCGGCGATCAGCCGGTGCGGAATCCCGTCGCGGACCAGCTCCCACGCGGTGAGCCGCGAGCCCTGCATCACCGGCCGGGTTTCGTCCACCCACACGCAGGCGACCTTGCCCTGGGCGTGGGCGGCGCGGATGACGCCGAGGGCCGTGCCGTAGCCCGCCGTCGCGAGCGCCCCGGCGTTGCAGTGGGTCAGGATGCGCGCGTTCGGCGGCACGAGCGCAGCGCCGTGGCCGCCCATCGCCTGGTTGGCCGCAATGTCCGCGTCGCGGATCGCCTGGGCCTCCGCGAGCAGGCGCACGCGGATCTCCTCGAGCGGACGCTCGCGCGAGGCGAGCGCGACTCGCTTCATCCGCTCGAGCGCCCAGAAAAGATTGACGGCGGTCGGGCGGGTGGCCGCGAGCCCCTTGAGCGCCGCCTCGAGGTCGCCCCAGAGCCCGTCGAAGGTCGTGGCCCGGCTCGCCCGGGCGGCGAGCGCCACGCCGAAGGCCGCGGCGACGCCGATCGCCGGCGCGCCGCGGACGACGAGCGTTCGGATCGCCTCGGCGACGTCCTCCCAGCGGGGGAGGGCGCGCTCGACTTCCTGGGCGGGCAGGAGCCGCTGGTCGAGCAGCATGAGCCGGCCGTCGGCCCACCAGACCGGCGCGATGGCGGGCGCCGGCGTCATTGTAACGAGGGCCGCGAGGCCGGCGCACTCGGTGGGTGGCCTGAGGCAGATGCGGGCCGGCTCCGTTCCGCTGTCGCCATCACGTCGAGCTCATCGTGACGGGGGCCGCGAGGCCGGCTTGAGCCGTGGGTGGCCTGAGACAGATGCAAGGCGGTTCCGCACCTCGTCTT
>JBGPIS010000416.1:0-2674 GCA_041484965.1 Methylomirabilia bacterium | reverse complement strand
GCCGCCATCTCGACCTTGGGCGGGTACTGGAAGAGGGCCCAGATCTGGGTCGTGATCGTGTGGAAGCCCGCGGGCAGTGCCAAGATTGCCGGTGAGCCGAAGAGCGCCAGCGCCTGGAGGACGGCCAGGATGAAGCCGCTCAAGATCGCGGGCAGGACCATCGGGAGTGTCACGGTCAGCGCGACGCGAAAGCGGCTGGCACCCAGGATCGACGCGGCCTCCTCCAGATCGGAGGCGATCAGCTCGAGCGTGTTGGCGATCATGATGAAGACGTAGGGGAACGTGTAGATCGCGACGACGAAGATCAGTCCCGGCATGCTGAACACGTTCAGGAGCGGGTCCTCCGCGCCGGTGAGCGCCCGGTAGACCTTGTTGAGGAGGCCCGCGTTGGGGCCCGCCAGCATGACCCAGGCGAAGGCGCCGAGGAACGGCGGCGTCACGAACGACGCCAGGATGAGACCGCGGATCAGCCGCTTTCCGGGCAGATCGGTCCGCGCCGTGAGCCACGCCATCGGCGCGCCGATGCCGAGCGACACGAGGCCGACCCAGAACGCGAGCACCACGGTGTTCCAGAGGGCCTTCTGGAGCGCCGGGTCCGTGAACGCCTGACGGTAGTGAGCGAGCGTGGTACCTCCCTCGCTGCTCACGCTCATGTAACCGAGCCAGCCGAGCGGCAGCGCCATCAGGACGACGAGGGCGAGCGCCGCCAGGATCCAGACGGGGAGGGAACGATCCACGCCGCGTCCTACACGCCGAAGAACTCGACGAACCGCTTCTTGATCTCTTCGTTGCGCTTCTCGAGCTCGTCCGGGTCGACCTGGAGCAGCTTCAGGTCGCCGAGCTTGGGTTTATCCGCGGGGTACTTCACGTCCGGGTGGCCGGTGTAGAGCCCCTCGGTGTCGGCGAGCGCCTGCTGGACGTCCTTGCTGAAGCTGAAGTCGGTGAAGAGCCTGGCGGCGTTCGGGTGCGGTGCCCCGGCGGCGATCGCGGTCGGGGAGACGACGAGCGGCACCCCTTCCTTCGGATAGACGATCTCGATCGGGTTGCCCTTCTTCTTGGTCTGATAGTAGTAGTAGTCGCCGCCGTTCACCGCCACGGGGCGCTCGCCGGAGGCGACGACGCCGGCGGGATCGACGGCCGACTGGACGAGCATGAGCTTGTTCTGAGCGAGCTGCTTGAAGTAGTCCCAGCCGTGCAGGTGCACGAGCGCCAGCACGTGGGTCGCGATGACGCCGCTGTAGCCGGGATGCGCCGTCACCATCTTGCCCTTCCATTTCGGGTCGAGGAGGTCTTTCCAGGTCTTCGGCGCCTCCGCGGCCGGCACGATCTTCGTGTTGTACGCGATCACGTTCACGGTGGCGCGCAGGCCGTAGGAGTACCCGTCCCGGTCCTTGAAGCCAGGCGGAAAGTTCTCGACGCCCGCCGGCGTGTACTTCGCGAGGAGCTTCTTCTCCTTGAGCAACACGAAGTGGCCGGCGTCGGACGTGTGAATCACGTCGACGAGCTTGAGGTTCGCCTGGAGCTCCTGCATCACGCGCTGGAGGATCCGCTGGGAGCCCGTGCGGTGGACCTCGACCTTGATCCCCGGGTACGCCGCCTCGAAGAGCTTGGCGACCTTCTCGGCGCTCGGCGACGCGAGCGAGGTGTACCAGACGATCGTGCCTTCCTTCCTCGCGGCCTCCACGCGGCCGTCCTGGGCTGACGCCGGGACGGCGAAGAGGGCGAGAGTCAACGCGAGCAGGCCCAGGGCACCGAAACGCTGTCCCATGATTCGCTCCCTCATGCTGTGAGTGACTCCACCAGGGCCCGGAGGCTCCCGTCCGTGGCGAGCGCGTTCACGCTCCGGATCACCCGCGACGCCTGTTCGCCCGACATGGCGAGGCCCGCGTTGCCGCGGAACTTCGCCTCGAGCTCCTCCCGTGTCATCGGAAACTCGGCGCCGCCCCGGGGATGGTCTTGCCGCTCCTCGAGCCGCCGCCCGTCGCTCACGCGGATCTCGATGTGGCCGATGAACTGGCGCGGATAGTCGATCGTCGGATCCAGCTCGTAGCTCACGCGCGACGCGACGGCGAGCACCTCGGCGTCCCGCACCGCCTCGTCCTCGAACTCGGCGAGACCCGCGCGTCCCTTGACGAGCATCAGGGCGACGAGGTACGGCAGGCTGAACTTGGCGGCATAGCCGTTCTGCGGGGCCCGCTTCGCCGCCAGCGGCTCCCAGAGTCGCGGCACCGGCCCCTCGGCGGTGCGGCATCGGACCTCGACGATCTGCTCGGGCCGGAGCCGATGATTCTCGCGCAGGCGGAGGGCGCAGTCCATGTAGGGGTGCGCGATCGAGCCGCAAGGGTAGGGCTTGAACGTGAGGCGCTCGAGCTCCCAGGAGCGGCCGAGGCTCGCGAGCAGCTCGTCCAGGCGGCGCTGATCGTGACCCCCGGCGAACGCGCGATAAAAGCCGTGCTCACCCTCGAAGACCGTCTCCGGTCCCGTGAACTCCGATTGCGCGAGGAGGGCCGCGACGACGCCCGCGTGGGCCGCCCAACCCGGGTGGAGCCGCTTCGTCCACGAGCCGTCGGCCAGATACTCGATGATTCCCCCGGCCTGGCTCCCGCAGATCCCGAAGGCGTGAACGAGCTGATTCTCGGTCAACCCGTGGAGCTTTCCGGCGGCTGCCGCAGCT
>JBGPIS010000415.1:0-2678 GCA_041484965.1 Methylomirabilia bacterium | reverse complement strand
GTGGTCTCGCTCGACCAGCGCGGGCACGGCGAGAGTCAGTGGTCCACGCCGCCCGCCTACGCGACCGAGGACTTCGCCGCCGACCTCGAGGCGCTGATGGACGCGCTCGGCTGGCGGCGAATGGCGCTGGCCGGCCACTCGATGGGCGGCCATAACACGATGGGCTTCGCCGCCTGGCACCCCGAGCGCGTCAGCGCGGCCGTGATCATCGATTCGCGGCCCGAGCTCCCGCCGGAGCGGGTGGACCGCATGCGCGCGCGCGGCCGCCGGCCGCCGCGGCTCCATCCGACGCTCGAGCGCGCCGTCCAGAGCTTTCGGCTCCTGCCGCCCGACACGACCGCCGATCCCGCGCTCCTCGCCCACCTGGCACGCGCGGGGCTGGCCGAGCGGGACGGCGGCTTCAAGTACCGCTTCGACCCCGCGTGCTACGCCGCGCGCCGGCCGGTGGACTGCTGGCCGCTCCTGCCGCGGATCACCGCGCCGACCCTGGTCGTGCGCGGTGAGCGCTCGCCGATCCTTCCGCGCGAGATGGCCGAGCAGATGCGCGAGGCGATCCCGAGGGTGTCGGTGCTCGAGATCCCCGGCGCCTACCACCACCTCGTGCTCGACGCGCCGGTTGCCTTCAGCCGGGCCCTCGACGCCTTCCTGACGCGGAGTCTCTGACCCCGAACTGCGATCCGCGGCCAGTGCCCCGTCGCTGAAATCATGTCAAGAACTGCCGCCACGCGGGCCCAGAGCCGACGGGCGCGGGCGACAGGGGTCGCGGGGCCCGTTCCTGCGCCGGTGGTCGCGGACCGGGCGCGCCCGGATGGAGCCCAGCCGCACCGGGGCCGCGGACGCGGGCCGCGTGGTCCCGCGACCTCTGTCGTGCGTGCCCGTGGCCCCGCCGCGGCCCGTAGCTTCTGCGGACTGACTCGGCCGCCGACGGCGACTACGAAGGCCGCGGCCGCTCGGGCAGGCGTTCGACGCGGACGGCGCAGATTTTGTATTCGGGGATCTTCGAGGACGGGTCGAACGCGGAGTTGGTGAGGAAGTTGGCCGCGGACTCCTCGAGCTTCACGAAGGGCACGAAGACCGCGCCCGGCCGCACCGCTTCGGTCACGCGCGCGTAGCCCGTCAGCTCGCCGCGGCGCGACGCCACCCGGATCCGCGCGCCGGTCTCGACGCCGAGGCGCCGCGCGTCGCTCGGGTGGATCGCGACCTCGAGATGCGGCGCCAGCTCGAGCAGCCCTTGAACGCGACGCGTGAGCGTGCCGCCGTGCCAGTGGTAGAGGAGCCGGCCCGTGTTGAGGAGGAACGGGAAGTCCGCGTCCGGCAGCTCGGCCGCCTCCGCCAGCTGGAGCGCGGGAATGAAGCGCGCGCGGCCCCGGGGAAAGGACTCGGCGTACAGGTAGCGGGTTCCCGGGTGATCCGGCGCCGGGCACGGCCACTGGATCCCGCCCTCGCGATCGAGCCGCTCATGGGACAGCCCGGCGAGGAACGGCGTCAACCGCGCCATCTCGTCGAAGATCTCGCCGGGACCCGCGTAGTCGAACTGGCGGCCGACGTCCACGCCGAGCTTCGTCGCGACGCGCCGCGCGAGCTCGCACGTGATCCACCAATCGGGCCGCGCCTCGCCGGGCGGGGGCAGCGCGGTGCGCACGCGCTGCACGCGCCGCTCCGAGTTCGTGAACGTGCCCTCCTTCTCGGCGAACGCGGCGGCGGGCAGGAACACGTGGGCACGCTCGGCCGTCTCGTGCATGAAGAGGTCCTGGACGACGAGCATGTCGAGCTGACCCATCGCCTTCTCGGCGTGGTGGAGGTCGGGCTCGGAGAGGAGCGGATTCTCGCCGACCACGTACATCGCGCGCGTCCCGCCGCTGAGGCAGCCCTCGACGATCTCGGTCGCGACTCGCCCAGACCGCCCCGGCGGCCGGACGCCCCAGGCGTGTTCGAAGCGCGCCAGCGTGCCGGGATCGTACGGCTGGTAGCCGGGGAGGTTCGTCGGGATGCAGCCCGCGTCGCCGCAGCCCTGGACGTTGTTCTGACCGCGGAGCGGCGAGACCCCGCTGCCGGGGAAACCCATCTGGCCGGCGACGAGGGCGAGGTTGAGGACGGCGTGGGCGTTGTGGATCCCGTTCGTGTGCTGCGTGATGCCCATGCCCCAGACGAGGCACGAGCCCGCGAATGGGGGCCTCGCGTACCAGCGCGCGGCCTGCGCGATGTCCTCGGCCCGCACGCCGGTGACGCGCTCGGCGGAGTCGAGCGTGAAGCGCTCGAGCGAGCCCCGCCAGGCGTGGAAGCCTTCCGTCCGCGTCCGGATGAACGCCTCGTGGGCGAGCCCCTCGTCTACGATCAGGCGCGCCATCGCGTTGAAGAGCGCGACGTCGGTGCCGGGCCGATGCTGGATCCAGAGATCGGCCTGGTCGCAGAGCTCGACACGCTTGGGGTTCACGACGATGAGCCGCGCGCCGCGGCTCACGGCGCGCCGGAAACGGACGGCGATCACCGGGTGGTTGGCCGAGGCGTCGGCGCCGACCACCATGAGGCAGCCCGATTCCTCATAGTCCTGGTAGGAGTTCGACGTCGCGCCCGAGCCCATGGAGGTCAGCATGGCCTCGACGGTGGGCGAGTGGCACAGCCGGGTGCAGTGGTCGACGTTGTTGGTGCCCATGACCACGCGCGCCAGCTTCTGGATC
>JBGPIS010000414.1:0-2694 GCA_041484965.1 Methylomirabilia bacterium | reverse complement strand
GGCGCCGACCCCGCCGCGCGTGCGGGTCTGCCGCTCCTGGAGGGTCGTGCGCCGGTCGACGGCAAGGCCACGGCCTTCGTCTGCCGCAACTACGCCTGCGAGCTCCCCGCTATCGACGCCGCCGCGCTCGCGCCCCAGCTCGTGGGCAAGTAGCCGAAGGGAGGCACGGGATGGTCCGTATCACCGTTGCAGTCCTGGTCGTCCTGCTCGCCGTCACTCCGGTTTCCGCTCAGCTCGATCGTCTGCTCCGTGGGTTGTCGCCCGGGCTGCCGTCGGCCCCGGCCGGCGAGGGCCTGAGCGACGGAACGATCGCGTCCGGATTGAAGGAGGCCCTGCAGGTCGCCACCGGCAAGGCGGTCGACGCGACGGGCGTGGTCGACGGCTACTTCAAGAACCAGGTGATCAAGATCCTGATGCCCGACTCGCTGCGGACGATCGAGGCGGGGCTCCGGACCGTGGGTCTCGGCTCGGAGGTGGACGCGTTCGTGCTCAGCATGAACCGCTCGGCCGAGCGCGCGGCGCCGGCGGCGCGGCAGATCTTCGGCGACGCGGTGGGAGAGATCACGTTCGACGACGCGCGCAAGATCCTGGGCGGGGGCGATACCGCTGCCACCGAGTACTTCAAGACGAAGGCCGGCGACCGGCTGACGGCGGCGTTTCGTCCCGTCGTCGAGCGTTCGATGAACGAGGTCGGCATCACCCGCCAGTACAAGGAGCTGCTGGGGCGCGCCGAGGGGATCCCGTTCCTCAAGACCGAGAGCTTCGATATCGACCGCTACGTCGTGGTCAAGGCGCTCGACGGGCTCTTCCACGTCGTCGGCGAGCAGGAGCGTCTGATCCGCACCAACCCCGCCGCCCGCGCCAGCAGCATCCTGAAAGAGGTCTTCGGCGGCGCCGCCCCCCGGTAGGAGCCTGGCGAAGTATCGAGGAGCACCGCGCCTTTGCCACGACCCTCCGAGCGTTGGGGGTAGGGGGGCCAAGTCGGGGCTCTCCATGTTCCTACACACCTACCGGTACGCGCAGGGCGGCGTCGCCGTCTTCCACACCGCCTGCGTCAGGTGCTTTCCGTGGGGGAACAGACGCATCTGGCGCGGGGGAAGGTGCGTGGTGAGCCGGTGGCCGCGGAGAGTCAGGAAATATCCCGCGCGGAGCACGTCGACCCCCGCGCGGTCGAGATCGCGGGCGCCGCGGATGAGCGCGCCCTGCCGCTCGCTCACGAGACGCCGCGCCGTCGCCGGGCCAATGCCGGGAACGCGGAGGACCATCTCGTAGGGCGCCGTCTGGATCTCGACGGGAAAGCGCTCGGGGTTCGCGAGCGCCCACGCGGTTTTTGGATCGTCGTCGAGCGGCAGGTCGCCGTCGGCGCCGAACGGAAGCTCCTCGAAGGCGAAGCCGTACTGGCGCATGAGATGGTCGGCCTGATACAGGCGCAGCTCGCGCACCGCCGGCGTCGGCTCGCGTCCCTCCATGGGCGTCCCCACGACAGGCTGGAACGCGCTGAACTGCGCGTGGTGCAGGAGCTGGCGGCGCTCCAGCCGTGCGACGAGGCCGAGGATCTCGCGGTCCCGCTCGCCGGCGGCACCCACGACGAACTGTGTCGTCGTCCCCGCGGTGACGCCGCGCTCGCGCAGGAGCCGGCCTGCCAGCTCGAGGTTCGGCAGCAGATCGCCGCTCAGGTCCTTCTCCTTCGCGAGGGCGCGCACGTGCGTATCGCTCGGCGCCTCGAGGTTGACGGAGATGCGGTGGGCCAGGCGCGCGGCTTCCTCGACCTGAGCGCGCTCGGCACCGGGCAGGAGCTTGATGTGGACGTACCCGCGAAAGCCCTCGCGTCGGCGAAGGATCTCCAGCGTGGCCAGCATCCGGTCGGTGGCCCGCGTCGGGCGCCCCGGGACACCGGAGGTGAGGAAGAGTCCCTGCGCGAGTCCCTTGCGTTGCGCTTCCATGAACGTCGTCGCCGCCTCATCGGGCGAGAGGGTCGCGCGCTTGACCTTGCCCCCGCAGAACGTCGGACAGTAGCCGCAGGAGAGCGAGCACGCGTTGGTCTGCATGATCCGCATGATCGTGGTGTGCCCGCCGCCGGGAAGGCGGACGCCGGTGATGCCGACCTGGTTGCCGACGCGGACGGGCGCTACGACCCGAGCGTCGCGGTCGAGAGTCGCGGCCTCGGCGAGGATGGCGAGGCGCTGCCGGCGGTCCATGGGCCGCTACTATACATAAGACGAGTGCCGCAAGTCGCCATCATTTCAAGGTCGCGTCAGAGGATCGGCGAAGCCCGCCTCGCGGAAGCCCTTCGCTCGCAGAACGCACGAATCGCAGGCACCGCACGGGCGGCCGTCGGGACCGGGATCGTAGCAACTCCAGGTCAACGAGAAATCGACGCCGAGCTCCGCCGCGCGCCGCACGATGTCCGCCTTGGTGAGCGCGATGAGGGGCGTGTGAATCGTGAACCGGCTCGTTCCCTCGACGCCCGCCTTTGTCCCGAGACTCGCCATGCGCTCGAACGCGTTGATGTACTCGGGGCGGCAGTCGGGGTACCCGGAGCTGTCGAGCGCGTTGACGCCGATGTAGATGTCCTCGGCCCCGAGCGTCTCGGCCCACGCCAGTGCGAGCGATAGGAAGATCGTGTTGCGCGCGGGCACGTACGTGACCGGGATATCGGTCATGGTCCTGGGATCGCGTCCCTTGGGCACCGCG
>JBGPIS010000413.1:0-2715 GCA_041484965.1 Methylomirabilia bacterium | reverse complement strand
GGGCGCGTGCGCGCCTTCCTCGGCCGCCTGCGCGGCGCGCTCGCGACGGACCTCGGACCGGAGGAGCGGCGGAAGGCCGCGGCGGCAGCCGCAGGGCCCGGCGACGAGACGGCGCGCCTCCTGGCGGTGCAGATCGTCCTGGCCCGGGCGCTGCCGGACTACTGGCAGCGCTTCGACGCGAGCCGGGCCGCCTACGCCGCCGAGGCGCTCGCCTCAGGCGGCGAGCGGCGCGGCCTGCTCGGCCGGCTCTTCGGCCGTGGCTGAGCGCCACGCGCCGAGCGCCCACAGATTCTCGACGTCCTCGAGGGCGCGCCGCCACCGACCGTACGCCTCCAGCAGCGATGCGCGCGCGGCGGCGAGCGTGGTGTCGGCGTCGTCGAGCCGCGCCTTCAGCGTCGGGTTCGCGGCCCGGATCTTCTCGAGGCTGCCGTCCGGCACCGACGCAGCGAGCCGGTCGAGCAGCTGGGTGAGCTCCTGATAAAGGACGCGCTCCACGGGGTTCATCTAGACGCCTCCACCTGGTAATATACTCAACAGATGACGACTATTTGTCAAGTCCCCCAAAACGGTGCCTCGCACCCCTTCTGACCCGCCAGGCCCGGGAGTGATTCAGCGCGACATCGCCGCGGTCTTCACGGCGAAGACGGCGCGGACGTTCTGCTATGGATCCCTCGGCGTTCTCCTACCCGTCTACCTGAGCGAGCGCGGCGTGGACGCGACGGGCGTGGGCGTGGCGATCACGCTCATGCTGGTAGGCAGCGCGGGGCTGACGTGGGCGATCCGGCGCCCCGCCGAACGCTGGGGCGGGCGCCCGGTCCTCGTGGCGCTCGGCGCGCTCTCCGCGGTGGCCGCGCTCATCCTCCTCACTTCCCGTGATCCCCGGCTGATCGTCCTGGGAGCGATGCTCGGCAACGTCGCGGTCGGCACCGGCGAGACCGGACCGTTCCTCACGCTCGAGCAGGTCCTGATCGCGCGCGCGGTGGAGCCGGGCCGGCGCACCGCGATCCTCAGCGTCTACAACCTGCTCGGCTACGCCGCGGCGGCGCTTGGCGCCGTGGCGGTGGGAGTGCTGCCCGCGCCACGGCTGTTCCTCGTCTTCCTGGCGGGCGCGGTTGTCCAGTGCCTGGCGTACGCGGCGCTCTCGCGCCGGCCGGCGCGCGTACCCCGGCCGCCGGGTAGAAGCGGGCGGACGCCCTCGGCGCCGCTCATCCGCCGCCTCGCGGCGCTCTTCGCCCTGGATTCGTTCGCGGGCGGCTTCGTCCTCCAGGCGCTCGTCGCTTTCTACCTTCACACCCGCTACGGCCTCGGCCTCGAGGCCCTCGGCTTGGTGTTCGCGACGACCCAGGTCCTCACGGCCGCCTCGCTGCTGCTCGCCTCCCGCGCAGCGCGGCGGTTCGGCCTGCTGGCGACGATGGTCGTCTCGCATCTCGTCTCGAACGTGGTGCTCGTCCTCATCGCGGCGGCGCCGAGCGCGGCGGTCGCGATCGGTCTGCTCTTCGCGCGCCACCTGCTCTCGCAGATGGACGTGCCCACGCGGCAGGCGTACGTCATGGCGCTCGTGGAGGACCAGGAGCGAGAGGCAGCGGCCGCCGCAACGAACCTGGCGCGGACGGTGGCGCAGGCGGTGACGCCCGCGCTGACGGGCTGGGTCATGCAAGCCGTCGCGCTCTCGGCGCCGTTCGTCCTGGGCGGCGGTCTGAAGATCCTCTACGACGTCCTGCTCTGGCGAACCTTCAAGGACGTCAAAGTCGACCGCGGGTAGTCCCGACGGGGCCCGGGCGGGCCCTCGGAGACCCGTTGCTTCGGCGGATTATTCGGTCGCGGTGTGAGGGGTACCGCAGCAGGGGATGAAAGCTGGCGTGGTCGACGAGGGCCCGCCCGGGCCCCGTCGGGACTACTTGATCGCGACGGCCTTGACCTGCCGGAAGTCCGTGATGCCCTGGAGCGACTTGAGCACGCCGTCCTGGACGAGCGTTGTCATCCCCTCGGACTTCGCCTGCACGAACATCTCGGCCACGCGTGCCTTGGTCTGGACGAGCCGCTTCATCTCGTCGGAGTTGATGAGGAGCTCGTGGATGCCGGCGCGGCCGCGGTAGCCCGACTTGGAGCAATTCGCGCAGCCCTTGCCCTTGTGGAGCACGAACGACTCGTCGTACCTGTGGCCGAGCTGTTCGAACGCGTCCTTGCCGTAGGCCTCGGCGAGCTCGTCGTACTCCACGCGATCCGGGTGGTAATCGGTCTTGCAGCTCGGGCAGATCCGCTTGACGAGCCGCTGCGCGAGGACGCCCAGGAGCGCGTCGGCAAAGTTGAACGGGTCCAGACCCATGTCGAGGAGCCGGATCACCGTTTCCACCGAGCTGTTCGTGTGGAGCGTCGAGAAGACGAGGTGGCCGGTGAGCGACGCCTCGATACCGGTGGACGCCGTCTCCTCGTCGCGCATCTCACCGACCATGATCACGTCCGGGTCGGCACGCAGGAACGAGCGCATGGCCTGGGCAAACGTGAAGCCGATCTTCGGATTCACCTGCACCTGGCGCAGGCCGTACTGCGTGATCTCGACCGGATCCTCCGCAGTCCAGATCTTCCGCTCGGGCTTGTTGATATACCCGAGGATGGAGTGCAGCGTGGTCGTCTTGCCCGATCCGGTCGGCCCCACGCACAGGATCAAACCGTAGGGCTTTTCGGCGATTTTCTTCAGCTCGCGGAGGTTGCGCT
>JBGPIS010000412.1:0-2722 GCA_041484965.1 Methylomirabilia bacterium | reverse complement strand
CTCGCGCGTCTCGTGGTCCTCGGCGCGGCCTGCGCCAGGGGCTCCGACCTCGAGGGGGAGAGCCCCGTGGCCCGGGGACATCCGCTCGCGGGGCAGATCTGGGACGTGAGAGCTGCGACGTTTATCGGCGCGCGGACGCTGATCGAGCGGCTCGCCGCGAGCCGCTACGTTCTCCTGGGTGAGCGCCACGACAACCCCGATCACCATGCGCTCGAGGCGCGGCTCGTGCGCGCACTCATCGCCGCCGGCCGCCAGCCCGCCGTCGGCTTCGAGATGTTCTCGACCGACGACGCCCGCGCGATCGCCCGTTACCTCGCCGTGAATCCGAAGACCGCCGCGGGCCTCGGCGATGCCGTGGGCTGGAAGCGCTCGGGCTGGCCCGACTGGCACTTCTACGAGCCGATCGCCCAGGCGGCGCTCGACGCGAGCCTGCCCCTCGTCGCCACCAACCTCTCGCGCGCCGCGACCGCGGCGCTGCGACGCGACGGCCTCGCGGGGCTCGGCCCGTCGGTCGTCGCCCAGCTCAAGCTCGACGCGCCGCTCCCGCCCGCGACGCGCGGCGCGATGGCGCGGGAGATCCGCGAGTCCCATTGCGGCCAGGCGCCGGAGGGCGCGCTCGACCGCATGGTGGACGTTCAGTGGGCGCGCGACGCGCGCATGGCCGAGGCGCTCGCGCGCGCGGGCGGGCGGGACGGCGCGGTGCTGATTGCCGGCGCCGGCCACGTGCGCTGGGACCGCGGCGTGCAGTCGCACCTCGCCCGCCACGCCCCTGGCACCACCATCGTGAGCCTCGCGCTCCTCGAGGTCGAGGCGGCGGCGAATGCGCCGGCCGACTACAGCGCGCGGTTCGACGGCGCGCTCCCGTTCGACTACGTCTGGTTCACGCCGCGGGTCGACGACGCGGACCCCTGCGAGACATTCAAGAAATCGCTGGAGCAGATGAGGAAGCCGTGAAGATCGGCGACAAGCGCGTGTACGATCCGCCGTCTCCGGAGGACGGCGCGCGCGTCCTGATCATGCGGCTCTGGCCGCGCGGGATCCGGAAGGACCGCGTGGACGTCTGGCTCAAGGAGCTGGGGCCCGTCGTGCCCCTGCTCCGCGCGTTCCTCGACGGCAAGCTCGGCTGGGCCGGGTACCGCCGCCGCTACCGCAAGGGCCTGGAGCGCCCCGAGGCCCAGGAGGCGCTCGCCGCGGTCAGAACGCTCGCGCGCCGGGGGCCGGTGATGCTCCTTTGCGGCTGCGCCGACGCGGCGCGCTGCCATCGCTCCCTTCTACGAGCCTATCTGCTAGACTGAGCCGCGTGGCGCGCGTCGCGGCTCTCGTCCTGGCGCTCGCGTGGATCCTGGCCGCTGGGCCGGTCGACGGCGAGCACGAGGTCTACTACCGCTACGTCGTGCTCGGCTTCGTCAAGGACGCGCGCAGCCGGCCGGTGGCCGCGCGCCAGATCGAGCTGGTCCGCGACAAGACGGGCTTCTCGTACCTCGCCGAGACGGACGCGACGGGCTTCTACATGCTCATCGCGCGGCTCGGCGACGAGAGCGCGGGCGAGCCGCTCACGCTGCGTGTCGGCGGCGTGAGCATGAAGCTCACGGCGCGGTTCGACCCGACCAACCACACCGACGACCGGGGCACGCGCGTGGACGCCGAGGGCACGAAGCTCGTCGAGCGGACCGCGTGGTTCCCCTCGACGCTGGCCAACGCGCTCGGCCTGCTCAGGCGCTGACGGAGGAGACGATGACGAAGACACCGAAGCACATGAAGGCCTACGTGCTCATCGAGACCGCGCCCGGCAAGACCAAGTCCGTGAAGAGGGAGCTGACCGGGATCAAGGGCGGTCCGTCCGTGGTCGTCGCGCTCGATGCGGTCACCGGCCCCTTCGATTTCATCGCGGTCATCGAGGGCCCGACGCTCGACCTCATCGGCCGGCTCGTCACCGACGAGATTGGCTCGATCGACGGCGTCACGCGCACGACGACCTGCCTGGCGGTATCGCTCACCTGACATGCGGGTGCTCGATACCGTAACGGGGGTCGCGAGGCCGGCACCATTGTGGGTGGCCTGACACAGATGCGGGTGCTCGTGATCGGCGGCACCGAATTCATCAGCCTGCACCTCGTGCGGGCGCTCCTGCGCGACGGCCACGAGGTCGCCGTCCTGAATCGCGGCCGCCAGCCCGGGCGTGTGCCCGCGGGCGTCCGGACGATCGTCGGCGACCGGAAAGACCACGCCGCGCTCCGCGCGACGCTCGCGGGCGAGCGCCCCGACGGGCTCGTGGACATCACCTACGCGCCGACGACGGGCGACGACGTGGACGCGCTGCTCGACGCCCTCGACGGGCGCGTCGGCCACGCCGTCTTCGTCTCGTCGGGCCGCGTCCACGACCACGCGCTCCCGATCCCCTACGACGAGGACACGCCGCGCAGTCTCTACTGGGGCGAATACGCGAAGCTCAAGATCGCGGGCGAGGACGCCTACCTGCGCCGCGGGAAGGAGCGCGGCCTCGGCGTGACGATCGTGCGGCCAACGCACGTGTACGGCCCGCTGAACACGCGGAACAACGAGACGTTCTTTTTCGATCGCCTCGTGCGCGCCCGGCCCGTCCTCGTCCCGGGCGCGGGAGGCTGGCTCCGCCAGTTCGGCCACGTCGAGGATCTCGCCGACGCGATGGCGCGGATGCTCGGCGCGCCGGCGGCGTTCGGCCGGGCCTACAACGTGACGGGCG
>JBGPIS010000411.1:0-2726 GCA_041484965.1 Methylomirabilia bacterium | reverse complement strand
ATAGACGAACACTGCCGCGTTCAGCGCGATCAGCGAGATCGTGACGGACGGGAAGGTGCGGCTCGGGACGTCGTCCTTGAGCGGCAGCATCAGCGCTCCCGCGGCTGGAGCAGGACCACGGTCGGCTGCGTCAGGTAACGCCGCGCGGCCGCGGCGACGTCCGTCGGGGTGACCGCCTCGATCGCCCGCGCGTAGCGCTCGGGGAAGTCCCGGCCCGCGCCGAGGACCTCGAAGAACGCGAGGTACCAGGCCTGGCGGGAGTTCGTCCGGCGGTCGAGGGTGAGCTGCCCGAGGAGGTAGGCCTTCGCACGCGCCACCTCGTCGCCGCTCATGGGCGTCGTGCGGATCCGCTCGAGCTCCTGCAGCAAGGCCGCCTCTGCCGCGGCGGCGTTCTGCGGCGCGGTGCCCATGTACGCGACGAAGAACGCTGGGCCGGTCCGGTACGGCGTGAGGACACCCAGCGAGTAGGCGAGCCCGCGCTTCTCGCGGAGCTCGACGAAGAGCCGCCCGGCCATCCCGCCGCCGAGCGCCGCGCCTAGCACGCGCACGGCGGGATACGACGGGTCGTTGAGTCCGGGCCCCAGGTAGCCGACGAGGATCTGCGCCTGCTGCGCGGGGTGGTCCACGAAACGGCGGCCGCCGGCCGGTGCGGGCGGGTCGGGTGGCTCGGCGACCGTGAAGCCCGATCGCGCCGGCTTGCCGAAAAGCCGCTCGGCGACCTTGACCACGCGGTCGCGCGGGACGTGGCCGCTGACGGCCAGCACCATCCGCTCGGGCTGAAAGATTTCGCGGTAGCGCGCGAGGAGCGCCGCACGGGTGATCCGCGAGACGCTGGCCCGGGTCCCGAGGCTGTGCCAGCCGTACGGGTGTGGGCCGTACAGGTCCCGCAGCACGGTGTCAAAGCTCAGGGGGAACGGCGTGTCGGCCCGTGTCTGGAGCTGGCTGAGGACGAGCCGTCGCTCGCGCTCGATCTCTTGCGCGGGCAGCGCCGGATCGAGAGCCACCTCAGCCACGAGCCCGAGCAGCACCTCCCAGTGGCGCGCGAGCGCCTCGCCGCGGAGCTCCGCCGCCTCGACCTCCCCCGAGGCTTCCACGCCGCCGCCGATCTCCTCGGCGGCCTCGGCGAGCTGGACCGCCGAGCGCTTGCCTGTGCCCCGGATCATCGTGCGAACGAGGAGGTTCGTGATGCCTGCCCGCTCCGCGGTCTCGAAGCGCGAGCCCGCTCTCACCTGCAGCGACACGGCCACAACGGGCGCGGCTGCGTTCTCTCGCACGAGGACGGTCAACCCGTTGGCGAGTACGTGGCGCGTCACCACCGGTGCGTCGGCGAGGGCGGTCGACGCCGCGAACGCCAGTGCCACGAGAGTGGTGGAGCTCAGGCTCCGTCTCATTTTGCCGGGGGAACGAAGGCCAGCCGGCTGTAGCGCTCCGGATCGAGGTAGCGCCGGGCGGCCGATCGGATCTGTTCCGGGGTAACCGAGCGAAGGCGGTCCACATAGGCGAGCTCCTCCTCGAGCCGCCACACCGTCTCGGCGCGCCCGAAGGCGCGTGCGCGACCCTCGGCCGTTTCGAGCGCGAAGGCGTGGCGCGCCTCGGCCGCGGTCACGGCCCGCCTCAGCTCTGCGTCGGACACGCCCCGGTCGCGGAGGCGCCGGATCTCGTTCAGGACCTGGGCCTCCGCCAGCTGCAGGTTCGCCGGGTCGAGCCGGGCGACCACGGAGATGACGCCGGCTGCCTCGAGCGGGGAGTAGTCGATGTCGATCGCGCTGACGAGGCCGAGCCGCTCGCGGAGCGACTGCGTGAGGCGTGACGACGGCGACTGGCCGAGGAGCGACACGAGGAGATCCACCGCCGGCGTGTCGGCGTGATCGAGCTTCGGGCCAAGCCACGCGAAACCGAGGTACGCCTGCGCGCCCGCGCGTTCGCTGTCAAGCCGTTTGGGGCTGAGCGCGGCGGGCGGGGTGATCGTAAGGCGCTCCTGGCCGCTCCGCGGCAGCCGGCCGAGCGTCCGCTCCGCGGCCGCCAGGACATCGGCCGCTTTCACCGGGCCGACGACGACCAGGACAAACGACTCAGGGACGTAGTGGCGGCGATAGAAGCTCATGAGCGTCTCGCGCGTGAGACCCTGAACGATCTCGGGGGTGCCGATCAAGGGCCGGCCGTACGGATGCCCATCGAAGAGCACCTCGTAGAGCTGGCGGAGCATGAAACGGCGCGGGCTGTCCTGGTTCAGGCGCATCTCCTCGAGAACGACGCGCTTCTCGAGGCCGAGCGCCGTCGGGTCGAGCGTGGAGTTGACGCTCATGTCCGCGAGCATTTCGATCCCCGCCACGGCGCGGGCGGCCGGAAGCAGGGCGTGAAAATAGGTGTAGTCGAACGAGGTCCCCGCGTTCATCCTGCCGCCGACACCCTCCACTTCTCGCTCGACGAAGCCGGCCGCGCGCATGACCGTGCCCTTGAACAGCATATGCTCGAGGTAGTGCGCGAGCCCGAGGTCCGCTTGGGCCTCGTCCCGGCCGCCCACGCGAACCCACAACTGGAGGGCGACAACCTCGCTTGCGGCGAACTCCTGCACCAGGACGCGGACGCCGTTGGGCAGGACCTGACGCGTCGGAACAGAGCCGTCCGACGGAGGGGTCGGCATCGAGGAGCGCATGATGCTGCACGCGCTCGCCAGGAGCAGGACGAGCAGCGTGGGCGCAGACTGCGCCAGCCGGGGCATAGGT
>JBGPIS010000410.1:0-2737 GCA_041484965.1 Methylomirabilia bacterium | reverse complement strand
GCTGGCTTTCTGCGAGTAGACGCCCGTGCCGAGGAAGTAGCGGTCGCCTTCGAGCCCGCGCCCGGGCACGGCGCGCGCCTCGGCGACGGACTCCATGGGTGCGGCGGCCTTCGGGGCGATGTGGATCGAGACGACGCTCCCCTGCCACATGCAGGGGATTCTACTGCTTTTCGCGGACCTGTTTCACCAGTTGCTGGTAGGAGGTGTGCTGGATGATCTTGTCGAACTGGGCGCGGTAGTTCGCGACCAGGCTGATCCCCTCGATGTCGAGGTCGTAGGCGCGCCAGCGGTCGCCGCGCCGGAGCATGCGGTAGTCCACGGGGATCTCGGCGCCCTGCTTGGTGACGATCTTCGTCCTTACGACGGCCTGGTCGCCGTCGATCGCCTCGCCGAGGAAGGCGACCTTCTCGCCGTTGAAGTTCGCGAGCCTGCCGATGTAGGCGCGCTCGAGGAGGTCGCCGAAGATCTGGATGAACTCGTGGCGCTCATCGGCCGTGCGCGTCTGCCAGTGGCGCCCGAGGCTCCGCTTGGTGATCTCCTCGTAGTCGAGGACGTCGTTGGCGACCCGGCGGATCGCCTGTCGCCGCTCCTGGAGCTTGGCTGGCTGCTTGAGCTGTTGGTCGTCGAGGACTTTCTGCAATTGGTCGAGCTGCGCCAAGAGCTGGTCGGCGGGCTCGCCGGCCCACGCCTTCGGCGCGACAAGCGCGACGGCGAGCAGCCCGATCGCGAGCGCGACGCCGTAACGCGGAGTGATCAATTGAGCCCAGTCAGGTTGAGGATCCGTCCCTCGAGCAGATGCAGGAGGGGCACGTACTCATCGCCGCCGCACGACGGGCACGTGGGCTCGCCGAGCTCAAAGCACTCCTCGCACGCCACGCACACGGCAAGACCCCGGAGCGAAATCGGCACTCGCGAAAGGGACCTGACCACCGCGCTAATCATCGTCGTGAGACCTCCTGGGAGAGGTCTAACGCAAAGCGGATACCATCCCGGAAATAGCCAGGAACCCCTTGAAGTATCGTCTGTTTTCCGTGTCCCCAGCGCAGCGACGCAGCGGCGCGAACAGTTTCTTACCAGGGCGAATGGCGAGCGGCTGACCAGCCGACGCCCCGGCCCGGCCCTATCCGCGGCGGGTGATCTCCGCGCGGCGGGTGATGACGACGATGCGCCCCTGGTCGCTCACGAAGCCGTTCAAGACCCAGCTCACGACGCTGACGAGCAGCGCGCCGAAGACCGCCGCCCAGACGCCGTGGATCTCGAAGCCCTTCACGAGCAGGGCGGTGAGCCAGAGACAGAACGCGTTGAGCACGAACAGGAAGAGCCCGAGCGTGACCAGCGTCACCGGCAGCGTGAGCACGAGGAGGATCGGCCGGACGATCGCGTTGACCAGCCCGAGGACGAGGCCCGCGCCCAACGCGGTCAGGATGCCGCTGACCGCGATGCCGGGCACGATCTGGGCGATGAGGTAGATCGCGCACCCGTTGACGAGCACCCGGATCAGGAATCCCACGCGGCCCTCCTTCTCAGATAGTATCGCGGGGTGCGCGTCCTCCAGCTCCTGTACTTCATGGCGCCGGCCTACGCTGCGAACATGGCGCCGCCCTTCGTCCGGTACTGGAAGGGCTGGAACCGGCCGATCAGCGAGCGCCGGCTGGGAAGCCACAAGACGGTCGTCGGTTTCGCCTTGGGCGTCCTCGCGGCCGTCCTCGTCACGTTCCTCCAGTCGCGCCTCGCGTGGGAGGGCGCGGTGGTTGCCTACGACGGTTGGCTCGACCTCGGCGCGCGCATGGGCGCCGGCGCGATGGCGGGCGACAGCGTCAAGAGCTTCTTCAAGCGGCGGCGCGGCGTCGCGCCTGGCGGGACCTGGATCCCGTTCGACCAGCTCGACTTCGTCGGGGGCGCCCTCCTGCTCGCGGGGTGGCGCGCGGGGCTCGGGTGGACCGACGTCGCGATCATCCTCGCCCTGAGCGTCCTCGGGCACATCCTCGTCAACCACCTCGGGTACTGGTTGGGCGTGCGGGACGCGCGCTGGTAGGCGCCTACTCCTTGAGCCACACTTTCATGAAGGTGTTGTTGTCGTAGGTCGTGAGCGCGGGCTTGTAGCCCCGCAGCTTCTTGTCCACGAAGAACCAGCCCTCGACCCACGCCACGGGCACCGAGGCGGTCGGGCTCGCCAGGATGTGGCGCTGGAGCTCCCAGTAGAGCTGCTTGCGCTTCTCGTGGCTCGGCTCGCGGAGCGCGCGCGTGGCGAGGTCGTCCACCTTGGGATCCGCGTAGCGCCCGTAGTTGCTCCCGGCCTCGCCCGCGTAGACGACGGAGAAGAGCGATTCCGGATCGGGTGTGTCCATGGACCGGTCCTGCGCGGCGATCATGGTGAAGTCGCCCTTGCCGAACACCGCATAGCCCGCGGCGCTCTCGTAGCTCTTGAGCGTGCCGCGGATCCCGATCTTCCGGAGCTGCGCCAGGACGAGCTGCGCGCGGTCCACGTAGTTGCCCACCGTGCGCACGGCCACCTCGATGTCGAGGCCGTTCGGGTGGTGCTTCTCGACGAGGCGCTTGGCCTCGGCAACGTCCTGGTCCTTGGGCTGCCGACACCCCGGCGCCTTGTTGACTTCCTCGAGCGGCAGCGCGAAGTCGCCGACGAGCTTGGGATCGAGCAGCGCGCACGGCACCCCCGCGCCCTCGAGCGCCTTGGCGACCATCTCCTGCCGATCGATCGCCAGGAAGACGGCACGGC
>JBGPIS010000409.1:0-2740 GCA_041484965.1 Methylomirabilia bacterium | reverse complement strand
GTCTCGACGGGCCCCGGCGCGACGCAGTTGACGCGGATGCCCTTGCGGCCCCAGGCCGTGCCGAGCTCGCGCGTGAGCATGATGACGGCGGCCTTCGCCGCGCCGTAGTGGGACATCATCGTCGAGCCGTACACGCCGGCGACGGACGCGATGTTGACGATGACGCCGCCGCCCGGCTGCGCCATCATCTGCTTGCCGGCAAACTTGCAGCCGAGGAACACGCCGTTCAGGTTGATGCCGATCACGGTGTTCCAGCCGTTGATGGAAATATCCTCGGGCTTGGCGCGGAAGGACGCGCCGGCGTTGTTCACCATGATGTCGAGCCGGCCCCACTCCTGCGCCGCGCGCTCGACCACGGCCTTGACCTGGTCCTCCTGCCGGACGTCCACGGCCATCGCGAAGGAGCGCCGGCCGAGGTCGCGGATCTGCTTGGTGACGGGCTCGCAGTGCTCGAGCTTGCGCGAGCAGAGGGCGACGTCCGCGCCGGCCTTGGCGAACTCGAGCGCGATGGATTTACCGATGCCGGTGCCGCCGCCGGTGACGATCGCGGTCTTGCCGTCGAGGGAGAAGGGTGATGTCGCCATGGCGGGGACCATACCCCAGCCCCCCGGGGATGTCGAGAGGGCGCTCGGGCTACGGAGGGTGCCTCGCTACTGGGGCAGCGCGAGCTCGCTCTGGCGCTGCGGCACCTCGCGCTCGATGCGCTCCCAGACCTGGCTCGCCGTGAAGCCGGCGCCCCCGCCGTTGGCGCACGTCTGGAGCTTGGCGACGAGCGCCTGGGCGCGGTCCACGCGCCGGCGCGGGGCCTTCGCCTCGCGCCGCACGTCCTTGTCGCCCGTCTGCTTGGCCTCGACCCACGCCTGCTCCAGATGGGCGACGAGCGACACGACGCGCTCCACGGTGTCGTCGAAGTAGGTCTGCCACTCGGCGCGGGTGGCGAAGTGCGGGCACGCGTGGGCGATGACGCCCTCGAAGTGCTGCGCGATCTGCTCGGCCAGGTACAGGTGGTGCTCGACGCGGGGGCGCACCTCGTCCGCGGGCTTGTCGCCGGCGGCGCGCGCGGGCGCCGCGCCGGCGAACAGCAGAGCGAGGGCGAGCGCGATCGGAGCGCGCATGAAATCCAGTATACCCACGCGCCGCGCGATCGCATGGCGCATCCCGCGCATGGCGCATCCGACGCTGAACCGAAACGTGCCGGTGGTCAGGCTCGACGGCTCCGGCGATTTCCGGACCGCTCACAAGTGCGCTGCGGCACTTTCCGGAAAGAGGAGACGGCCACGATCTCGGATCATTACCGCACCAGGACCCCGTGGCATCGGCTATGCGGTATCGAGCCGAAGAGAAAGTCGAGGCCATGGACGTGACCAGAAAGAGCGGCGAGCACGGCAGGCGGGCGCTTCTCGTCGACGACAACGAGGCGGTGCGGGGCGCGCTCCACGAGGTCGTGAAGAGGCTCGGCTACGACACCGACGCGGCGGCCGGCGGGCGCGAGGCGCTGGCGCTCTTCGAGACGAACCATTATGACGTCGTCCTGACCGACCTGCTGATGCCGGGGATGACGGGCTTCGACGTGCTCGAGGCCGTGCGCCTGCGCAATCCCAAAATCCCCGTGGTCATCGTCACCGGCGCGGCCGTCTACGCCGACGACCGCCGCGTGGCGCGGCCCGGCGTCGTGCTCGTGCGCAAGCCGGTGGACATCGCGTTTCTCGAGTCCGCGCTGACCCAGGTGCTGCAGGACCTCGAGTAGCCGCGCGCACTCCTTGCTCGGTCCGCGCCGGTGCCGTAGGCTGGCTCCGTGGTGGATCGCCAGTGAGCTGCCCGGGGTGCGGATTCGACGCGGCGCCGGAGTTCGCCTTCTGCCCGAAGTGCGGACGTCCCCTGTCGAAGCGCTGTCCGTCCTGCGCATTCGTCGGCGCGCCCGGCTTCGCCTTCTGCCCGAAATGCGGCGCCGCCCTCGCGGAGGCTCTGGCGCCCGCCGCGCCGCGCCCCGCGGCCGCCCCCGCGCCCGGCCCCGAGGCCGACCGCCGGCTCGTGACGGTCCTGTTCGCCGACGTCTCCGGCTTCACCGCGCTCAGCGAGCGGCTCGAAGGCGAACGCGTGGGCGGTGAGCCGATGCGTCGCGCCGCTCACGAAAATCTGTCCGTCCCCGGCCGCGGCGAGCAGGCGGGCGGCCGTATTCACCGTGTCGCCGGTGACCGCGTAGGCCGCGTCGCCGCCGGCGCCGAGCTGGCCCGCCACCACCGGGCCCGTGTTGACCCCGAGGTGGAGCGCGACGGGACCGCCGCAGCGCGCCGCCCAGCGTCCGCTGAGCGTCGCCATGCGCTCCACCATCGCGAGCGCGACGCGGAGGGCGCGCTCGGGATCGTCTTCGTGGGCGACCGGCGCGCCGAAGACCGCCATGACGGCGTCGCCGACGAATTTTTCGACGAAGCCTCCGTACTGTTCGATGGCCTCGGCGAGCATCTTGAAGAGGTCGTTCTGAAACGCGCGGACGTCTTCAGGATCGAGCCGCTCGCTGAGCGCGGTGAAGCCGGAGACGTCGGCAAACAGGACCGTCACGAGCCGGCGGTCGGCCTCGGGGCCGGGCGCGGGGGCGGGGGCGGCCGCGGGGCGCTGCGCGGCGGGCGCCGGCGCCGCCGCGAGCCCCGCCCCGCACTTCGGGCAGAAGGCGAACACCGGCGCCGCGTCGAAACCGCACCCCGGGCAGCTCAAAGGCGACCCACCACCGAGCAAGCCTACG
>JBGPIS010000408.1:0-2745 GCA_041484965.1 Methylomirabilia bacterium | reverse complement strand
GGCGACCTGACGCGCCTGCTCCGCTTCGACCCGGGTGTCGAGACCCGCGAGACGATCGCCCACGATTTCTGGGAGGAGGTCTGGATCCTCGAGGGCTCGATGATCGATCTCGGCAAGCGCCAGACGTTCAGCGCCGGCATGTACGCGTGCCGGCCGCCCGGCATGCGCCACGGCCCCTACCGCTCCCCGGGCGGGGCGCTCCTCTTCGAGACCCGATACCGCCGCGACAGCCAGGTTGCCAAGTCCTGAAGCTCGATGCTAGTCTCTCTTCACGGACACCGCGACCCGAGCGGGCAGGTTACCGTCGACCTCTGGAGACGGGCGCGCCCTACGGGGCAAACGAGGACCGACATGGACGCGACAGCCGCCGCCGAAGCTCGTGAGCGAGTAACCAAATGGATAGAGGAGACGCGGCACCTCTTCGCCCTCCTGCCCGAGCTGCTTACGAGTGACCCCCGGGTCAACGAGCGGGCCAGCGCGGCGGAGAAGGAGATCGCGAAGCTCAAGAGGGAGATCGAGGATCTGAAGAAGGAGAACCACCAGCTCCGGGGCGAGAAGGACGAAATCACCCAGGCGATGGGCCAGATCGCCCAGAAGCTCGGCCTGGCGCCGCGGAAGAGCCCCTTCGAGCGCAGCGCCGGGGGCGAGCCCCCGCCCAGGCCCGGGGAACAGGCGAAGCCGGGCGACCAGCCGAAGGCGGCCGACCACCCGAAGTCCTGATTCCTACGCCCTTGCCCCCTTGAAGGTTGCGGTGGGCTTGGCCCCGGCCTCCTTCCGGAGGCCGAGGACCAAGTCGTACTTCTTCTCGGTGGCCGGGGCCGGGTTGAACACGGCGACCCAGAGCGTCGCGTAGTCCTTCCCCAGTCCGGGCACCGACGTGCCTTCCGGCGACAGGCGGACGAGTTCGGACTTGAGGTCCGCCCGGCCGGCGGGCGGCATCGTCAAGAGCCACGCGCAATCCGAGTCGTTCTGGCCTTCCGTCAGCTTCACGTCGATCACGCGGGCCTCCCGGAGATCGCCGGCGACCGCGAAGAAGCGCGTCGTCAGCGGTGGCACCGCCATCGGGAACCGGTGGTCGGTGAACCGCTGCCTGTCTTGGGTGAGGCGCTGGGAGTTGTGCTCGGTGTCGCCGATCCGGGCGGTCGGATGCGAGAACACGCGCGTCTCGACGGTGGACTCGAGGATGCGCGCCTGGGTCCACAGCCCGGGATCGGGCACGGCGGCGACCAGCACGCTCTTGACGAACTCGGGATAGAGCTCGTTCAGCCGCCCCTCTGTCACCAGGAAGTCGTAGAGGTGCGCCCCGACGGACTTCGCCTGGTCGGGGCTGAGCGTCTTCAGGCTGTTGAGCGCCTTGTTGACGAAACCCGCGTTCTGACGCTCCAAGAAGTCGAGCAGGATCGAGTAGCCGTAGGAGAGGAGGCCCTCCTCGTAGTCCGTGCTCTTCTGGATCGGCACGCTCAGCAGGTACGAGTACTTCTGCAGCTCCTGCTTGACCGCGTCGGTGAACGCCAGCGTGCTCTTCCAGCTCGTCCAGCGCGCCCAGGCCGAGACCCACCACTGCGCGCCCTCGTCCTGCGCCGCCTGCTCGACGGCCTGCGCCGCGCCGGCCTCTTCCTCGGCTGGCCGGGCTGCGGGGGCCGGCGCCACGACTTCCCGGGCCGCGGGCGCGGGGCCGGAGCGGACCGCGTCCTGGATCGTCCTCGTCGGTGGGGCCGCCGGCCGCGCCGGGGCGGGCGGCGGCGCAACCGCGGCGACGACCACGAGCTTGCCGCGCGTCGCCGCGACGGCCAGCTGGCGGCCAAACGACTGCGTCACGCTGTCCTCGAGCACGGCAAACCGGTCGTCGTCCAGCTGCTCGCGGCCCTCGATCAGCGTGAGCAGCGCCGCGAACGCGGGCGTGCTCTCCATGATCACGGGGCTCTCCGTCTCGAGCATCCTCGGGTCGAGGACCGCCCGCTTCAGCTCCTTCGCCTTCGCCTGGCACTGCGCGAGCCCGCCGAAGCCCGGGTCGTCGGTGTGCGCGATCGCCAGCACCCGGTCGAGCACCGCGAGCGCCCGCTTGCGCGCCTCGGCGGTCGCCTGGCGCCGCTCCTCGCCCGCGATCGCCTCGAGGACGGCACGGATCACCAGCTCGAGCTTCTTCAGGCTGTCGACCTCGGTCATCGGCGGCGCGTGGACCGACAGGGAGTGCGCCACGTCGAGCACGCTCGAGCGGAGGTCCATAAACTCGCCGCGTCCGCTCGCGAGCTCTTCGAGCAGCGACTCCGAGGGGAGCGTGCCGGAAACCTGGAGCTCGCGGGCCGCCTGGGCGAGCTTCGAAGCCAAGCCCGCAAACCGTTCCGTCAGCGTTGCGAGGTACCTCGCAAGATCTGTCGGGTTCAGCGTCATGGGGTGGAGAAGATTCTAGGCGCGAGGCCGGGATGTGTCAAACGCCGCATCAAGCCCGCGCGCGGTTACTCCGAGGTGACGCGGAGGACTTCCTCGACCGTGGTGAGCCCCTGCAGCACCTTGAGCAGGCCCGCCTCCCGGAGGGTCTTCATCCCCTGCTTCGCGGCGACGTCCTGGATCTCGCCCGCGAAGGTGCTGTTGAGGATTAGGCTCCGGATCTCCGCGGTGACCGGCAGCACCTCGTAGAGGGCCGTCCGGCCCTTCATCCCGGTGAAGTGGCAGGTCGCGCAGCCCTTGCCCTTGTAGAGGGTGCAGCGCCCGAGCCCGACGGGGGCGTGGCCGTACGGGATCAGG
>JBGPIS010000407.1:0-2748 GCA_041484965.1 Methylomirabilia bacterium | reverse complement strand
CGCACCTCGGCCACGACGTGCAGGCGCTGCGTGCCGGCGCGCTCGCTCTCGACGCCCACCGCGGCGGAGTAGCGGACGCCGGGCACGGCGTCCACGACCTCCTCGATGTCCGCGGGCAGCAGGTTCTCACCGCCCAGGATGATGACGTCCTTGAGCCGCCCCGTGACGTAGAGGTAGCCCTCCTCGTCCAGGAAGCCGAGGTCGCCCGTGCGGAGCCAGCCCCCTGGCATGAGCACCTTCGCCGTGTCCCCGGGGTTGTTGTAGTAACCGCGCATGACGCCGGGGCTCTTCACGCAGATCTCGCTCTCGACGCCGGGCGGAAGCGGCGTGGGGTCGTGCGCCTGGCCGTCGAGCGGCGCCAGGATCCTCACCGACACGCCCGGGCACGGCCGGCCCACCGAGAGGAAGCGCCCGCTCGCGTCGGCCCTGAGCGGCAGCCCGCGCGGCCAGATCGCGACCGCCAGCGTCGCCTCGGCGAGGCCGTAGCAGGGCCGGATGATCTGCGTGAGGCCGAAGTGGCCCTCGAACGCCTCGATGGTCGAGGAGCGCACGGGCTCGGCGCCGCAGAGCGCCGCCTTGAGGCTCATGAGGTCGAGCCCCGCGGTGTCGTGGATGTGCCTCACGCAGTTGCGATACCCGAAGTCGGGCGAGACCGTGAAGGTGGCGCGGACCTCGGTGACCAGCTCGAGCCACTGGCGCGGGCTCCGCAGATCGGGCGGTAGAAGCCACAACGGCGTGCCGGTGAGCGGCGGCGTGAACGCGCAGCCGATGAGCCCCATGTCGTGGTAGAGCGGGAGCCACGACACGACGCGGTCGTCGGCCGTGAGCCCCGCGGCCTCGCCCATGAACCTGATCGTCGCGATGACGTTATCGTGCGTGAGCATGACGCCGCGCGGGTGGCCGGTGCTCCCCGACGTGTACTGGAGGAACGCGAGGTCGTCCCCACGCGCGGGCGGCGGCTCGGGCGCGCTTCCGTCGATATCGAGATCGGGAGGCTCGAGAACCGCGCGCACGTTCGCCGCCCCCGCCACGCTCTCGTCCACGCCCTTCCTGAACCAGCCGATGGTGGCCACGGCGACGGCCTCGGAGTCCCTGAAGATGCTCGCGGTGGTCTCCACGCCGAGCGTGGGATAGAGCGGCACGGGCACCGCGCCGATCCGGAGCGCGCCGAAGAACGTGTAGAAGAACTCGGCGCACGTCGGATAGATGAGGCAGACCTTGTCGCCCGGGCCCGCGCCCGCGCGCGCCAGCCCGGCTGCGAAGCGCGCGCTCTGGTCCCACAGCCGCCCGTAGGTCACGGTCTCGCCGTAGAGGTGGAAGTACGGCTTGTCGGGCGTGAGCGTGGCGCGCCGACGCATCATCTCCGTGAGCGTCGTCGCGGCCCTCACCTCGTGATCGGCCATTCCCGGCTCCTCGCGAGCGCCGCTCGGCTCGTTACGGCCGCGCGCCGAGCGTCGTCGACGTCGTGTGCGCGTCGCCGCCGCGAAGGTACACCACGCGGACGAGGTCGCCGGGCTTCTTCTCGCGCAGCACGGCCCGGACCTCGTCGGCGCCGTCGATCGGGGTCCCGGCGAGGCGGACGATCACGTCACCCGCGCCAAGTCCGGCGGCCGCCGCCGCGCTGCCCGGGAGGACGCCTGACAGGCGCAGCCCGTCGCGGGCGCCGCGCGGCTCGACGACGACGCCGAGAAACGCGCTTCCGGCGGCGCCGCCCTGCGCGCCGCCGCGGGGCGAGGGCGGCGTCACGCGCGCGTACGCGGGGCGCGTCCCGCCCGCGAGGCGCTCGATCGCGTGGATCGCCACGCCGGCGACGTCCGCCATGGCGGCGGCGTCGATCTTGTCGGCCGTGTCGCTTGGCTTGTGGTAGTCGCCGTGGGCCCCGGTCGTGAAGAAGAGGACGGGGACGCCGGCCTCGTAGAAGCGGATGTGGTCCGACGGCCCGTACGGCGTGCCGCTCACCTCGAGGACGATGCGCGGAGTCTGCGCCGCCGCGCTGAGAACATCGCGGAGCCCGCTGCCGCTGTCGCCGCCACCGACGACGAGCCGGCCGTCGCGCATCCGCCCGACCATGTCGAAGTTCACCATGGCGACGGTGCGTGCCAGCTCGAACGCGGGCCGGCGCACGTAGTGGCTCGAGCCGAGCAGGCCGAGCTCCTCGCCGCCGAACAGCGCGACCACGAGCGTGCGGCCGGTGCCGCCCGCCGCGGCGAACGCGCGCGCGAGCCCGACCGCGAGCGCCGTGCCGGAGGCGTTGTCGTCGGCGCCGGGATGGACCACGCCGTCCTGATACCCGAGGTGATCGTAGTGGGCGCCGATCACGACCGCTTCGTGTGCGAGCGCCGGGTCGGCGCCGGGCAGGATCCCGACGACGTTCACGGCACGCCGCTCGTCCGTCCCGAGATCCACGCGGATGCGCGCCCGGTCGCCGGCCCTGAGCCCTCGCGCGGCCTCGCGCGTGATCGTCGCGGAGACGAGGCCGGCCTGCGCGGGCGTCGCCGCGAGCGACGGGAGCCCATCGGCGACGAGCAGGAGGGCGGCGGCGCCGTGCCGCCGCGCCGCGATCAGCTTGTCGAGGCGGGATACGCGCGCCCCGCCGAGGGCGGGCGGCGTGCCGTCCCGCGCCAGGACGACCTTGCCACGCGCGTCGACACCCGCGTAGTCGTCCCAGGCGCCGTCCTCGAGGCGCGCGCCGTGACCGGCGAAGACGACCTCGCCCTCGACCTCCGCCACGAGCGAGCCGCCGTGCGG
>JBGPIS010000406.1:0-2760 GCA_041484965.1 Methylomirabilia bacterium | reverse complement strand
TCGAGGACGGCCTGAGGGATCTTGTCGAACGCCACCTCGATCAGCGGCGGATCGCCGACGAAGAGGCGCAGCAGGAGCGCGGCGGTGGTGTGCCTGCCGGGAATCGCGACGACCCGCTCGGGGATCTCGCGCGGGTCCATCGGCGCGCGCGCGACGAGGATCGGGCCGTAGCCCTTCCCCATGGACGCGCCGGGGTCCATCATGCGGTAGCGGTCGGCGATCAGCAGATACGCGGCGAACGACACCGCGGTCACGTCGAGCTCCGCCGTGCGCGCGCGGCGGTTGAGCGACTCGATGTCCTCGAGCACGTGCTCGATCCGGACGCCCGGGATCGTCACCTTCCCCGCCGTGAGCGCGTAGAACATGAACGCGTCGTCCGGGTCGGGGCTGTGGCCTATCCGTATCGTCGGCATTCCGGGCCTCTCTCGAGCCAGTGCCGCTGATGGCGAAGCTCGCGACGCGTGACCGGATCCTTGACGCCGCGCTCGAGGCGTTCGCCCGCAAAGGCTACCACAGGGCGAGTGTGGACGACATCGTCCGCGCCTCGTCGACGTCGAAGGGCGCCGTGTACCACCACTTCCCGAACAAGGAGGCGGTCTTCCTCGCCCTCGTGGACGACTTCGCCGCACGGCTCGCGGGCGGCGTGGCCGCCGCCGTCGCCGCGCGCCAGGGCGCGCTCGCCAGGGTCGAGGGCGCGCTCATGGCTGCGCTCGCCACGTTCTCCGAGAACGAGCGGCTCGCGCGGCTGATCCTGCTCGAGGCCGTGAGCCTCGGTCCGCTCTACCAGGCCAAGCGCTCGGAGGTCGCCGGCCGCTTCGCGGCGCTGATCCAGGGCTACCTCGACGAGGCCGTCGCGGACGGATCGATCCGGCCCCTCGACACGCGCGTCGCCACGCTGGCCTGGCTCGGTGCGGTGAACGAGATCGTCACCCAGTGGCTCCACGGCGCGGTGCCCGATCTCCAGGCGACGATTCCCACGCTCACCCGCATTCTCCTCCGCTCGATCGGGGCCGCGGGCTGATGAAGCGGTAGGCGGGGCGCTCAGTCGCCCGAGGGAGCGAAGCCCAGCCGGAAGTCCCCCGCCCGGATCGCGCGGATGATCGCGTCGCGGTCCCGCGGGGCGTCCACCTCGATCCACGCCCGGCCGACGTGCGCGGGCTTGTGGGCGTCGTCCGTCGCGAGCTTCACGAGCGGGATCTCGGCCGACTCGTAGAGCGGCCGGTGGTGGCCGGTGTCGGTCACCTCGACGGCGTCAAGCGGCAGCCCGTCGCGCGCGATGCGCCGCGCGCGCTCGATCGTCTCGCCGACGGAGAGTTTGTAACGCGCCGGGTGGTTCAGGATCCACAGCGTCTCGCGCTCGCCCAGCACGCGGCCGACGTGCTGCTCGGCCTCGCCGCCGGGTCCGACGCCCCAGTTCAATTCCACGCCGTGGAAGAGCAGGAGGCGCGACGCGAGCTTCGGCAACGCCCGCCAGTAGCTCGCGCCGATCCGGTCCTGGTGGTCGGTGATCGCCAGGAAATCGTAGCCGAGCGCCTCGTACTCCGCGATGAGCTCGCCGGGCTCCTTCACGCCGTCCGAGTACGTCGTGTGCGCGTGGAGGTTGCCGCGAAGCCAGGGCATCAGGCCACCCCGCGCCAGTGGGCGGCGATCGCGTCCAGGCGCGCGATCCACACCCGCGGCGCCTTCTTCGCGTGCTCGACGAGCTCGCGCAGGCACGCGAAGCGCGACGGGCGCCCGATGATCTGCGGGTGGAAGGTGAAGTTCGCGACGCCGCCTGCCTCGCAGATCCCGTCGAATTCGGTGAACCACCCCTGCAGCACGGGCCCCGGCGCCTGGATCGCCCGCTGGCCCGTGAAGAGGAAATACGGGGCGTCGTCGAGCACCCACGACACCGGGATCTCGACGAGGGCCGCGCCGTCGACCGCTTCGTGGAGGTACGGCGAGAGCCGGTCCATCATGTTCGACGAGTACTCGAAGCCGTGGCGCATGAGGAGGCCGAGCGTCCGCTCCGAGAGCTGCCACGCCGGGGCGCGGTAGCCGGCCGGCACCTTGCCCGCATGCTTCGTGATGACCTCGATCGAGCGCGTGAGGATCGCCTCTTCCTTCTCGGCGTCGAGCTCGCTCACGCGCTCGTGGACGTCGCCATGGCAGCCGATCTCGTGCCCGCCGGCGACGATCGCGCGGACGGCGTCGGGATAGTGCTCGGCCACCCACGCGGGGATGAAGAACGTCGAACGGATCTCGGCGCCGCGCAGAAGCTCGAGGATCCGCGGCAGCGCCTCGACGGGCCCGAAGCGGCCCTGCGAGAGCGCGACCGGCTCCGAGACCCCGCGCGCCATCCAGAGCGTCTCGGCGTCGAGGTCGAAGGTGAAGGCGCAGGCGGCGCGCGCGCCGCTCGGCCAGCCGGGAACGGTCATCTGGTCAGGGAGCGGGGCGGGCGGGAGCGGACGGAGGCGGGCCGTCCCACGTGACGGAGAAGCCGAGCGCGAACCAGCCGTTGTGCTCGTACCAGCCGCTCGCCTCACCGCCCACCGGCACGCTCGGCGCCGTCCAGCCCGCGATGCCGATGCGGCCCGTCGCCGTCTTGCTCGAGAGCCCGCGGATGAACCCCGGCTCGTACGGAACACGCCCGCCTCGGGGATAGTTGTCCGCGTCGAGCGGGCGAGTCTCCCTCGAGAGCCCCGGCGCGATCACGCCGGGCTCGCGCTCGCGCGTCGCCGGCGGCGCAGGCTTCGTGATGTCCACCTGCTGGGCCGCGGC
>JBGPIS010000405.1:0-2761 GCA_041484965.1 Methylomirabilia bacterium | reverse complement strand
GTCTTTGATACAGGAATCCGGGTCCGGGATCAAGGACGCGCGGCGCGCCGCTGGTTGCCGCCCGTCAGCGCGAGCACGTGCTGGAGCAGCGGCCGCTCCAGCAGCACGAGCGCCTCGTGGTGGACGCGGCCGGGACGTGCGGCCAGCAGCCACCAGAACCGGCACGGCCGCGCTCAGGGGACGCGCGACCAGACGCAGCTCGGCCGCCCCCTGCGCCTGGTCGCGCGTCTCGTCGCGGTCGATGTGTCATTGTCCGAAACGGCGGCGGCACCGCCGCCCCCCACACGCAGTTTGAGCAAGCGCCGTGCCGCTGGCGTTCGCAATCCACCGTCGACCGTGACGGACGCTTAGGGGCGGGGCACGCCGCGTGGCGCTGCCGACGAGGAAGGCACCGCGGCACGACTGCTCATTCGGAGGGCACGCGACGCGAGGGGCGGCTAGAAGCTCCACTCGCTGAAGAGCTTTTGCTTGAAGGCCGCGATCTCTTCCACGGGCGCGACCGGCTCGTGCCTCGCCGACAGCTCGATCACCTTCTGGTCGAGGCGCGTCACCCGCGCCACGAGCACCTCGGCGATCGTCGCGATCAGCTTGTAGGCGGCGATGGACTCGCTCGCGATCAGCCGCTCGAACTGCACCTTGGTGAGCAGGTAGAGCTCGCAGTTGGTCACCGTCATCACCGTAGCGGCGTGTGGCCGGTCGGTGAGCAGACTCATCTCGCCCAACACGGTCGGCCCCGAGATCTTCCCAAAAGACTGGACATCGCCCCCCGGCTTCTGCAGGAGGATCTCCACCGTGCCGCTGAGCAGGAGGAAGAGCCCGCTCGGGCTGTCGCCCTCGCGGAGGATCGGATTGCCGGCGGTGACCTTCACCGGGACGAGCACCCGGACGAGCTGGCCCGCCTGCTCGACGGTGAGACCCTTGCAGAGCACCGCGCGGATCGTGTCGCGGACCTGGCCGGCGTTCATCCCCTCACACCCCCCTGAGCGCGGTCGCCCGGCCGACGCGGCCGATCGCGACGATGAACGCCGCGGTGCGGAAGGACACCTTCCGCTCACGGACCACGCGCGCGAGCGTCGCGTACGCCTCGCGCATGTGCCGGTGGAGCTCGGCGTTGATCTTGTCCTCTTCCCAGGTGACCTGCTGGATGTTCTGCGCCCACTCGAAGTAGGAGACGGTGACGCCGCCGGCGTTCACGTAGATGTCCGGCAGCACGGTGACGCCGCGCCGGGCCAGCATCTCGTCGGCCTTGGGCGTCGTCGGGGCGTTCGCGGCCTCGAGCACGAGGCGTGCGCGGACGTCGTTCGCGTTCGCCTCGGTGATGACTCCGCCGAGCGCGGCCGGCACCAGCACGTCCACGTCCATGACGAGGAGCCGCTGGTTCGTGATCGCGTCGCTTCCCGGGAACCCCGTGACCGACTTCGTCTGCGTCACGTGCTCGACGAGCTTCGGGACGTCGAGCCCCTCGGGGTTCCGCACGCCGCCCCGGGCGTCGCTGACGGCCACGATCTTCCCCCCGTGCTCGTGGAGGAAGCGCGACGTCCACGAGCCCACGTTGCCGAATCCCTGCACCGCGAACGTCTTGCCACGGACCCCGCCGGCGCCGGCGTCGTTCAGGTACTCCTCGAGCGCCATGACCACGCCGCGGCCCGTCGCCTCCTCGCGCCCCTTCGAGCCGAAGAGGTCCACGGGCTTGCCGGTGACGACGGCGGGCGAGAAGCCGTGGAACTTCGAGTACTCGTCCATGATCCACGCCATCACCTGGGCGTTCGTGTTCACGTCGGGGGCCGGGATGTCCTTGCGCGGGCCGATGATGTCGTGGATCTGCTCGACGAAGCGCCGCGTGAGCCGCTCGACCTCGCGCGGCGAGAGGGTGTCGGGATCGACGGCGATGCCGCCCTTGGCGCCACCATACGGGAGGTTCACGACCGCGGTCTTCCACGTCATCAGCGAGGCGAGCCCGAGCGCCTCATCCATGTCCATGGTCGGGTGATACCGGAGGCCGCCCTTCATGGGGCCGCGACTCTTGTCGTGCTGGACGCGATAGCCGATGAACGTGCCGAGCTCGCCGTTATCGAGGGTGACGGACAGGTCCACCTTCACCTCCCGGAAGGGCGTGATCAGCATCTTCTCGACGTGCGTCGAGAGGTCCATCACGCGCGCGGCCTTGCGGAAGTAGTAGTTGACCTCCTCGAATCCCGACATTGCGACGATTGTAACCGAGGAGCTTCCCGAAACCTACGTCAAGAAGAAACAGTCAAAACGGTCATTCGGCTTTCTTTACAAACGTCCAAATCATTCTTAGAGTGGGGACGATGGAGAAGCGCTTCAGCCCGGCGCGGCTCGCCCCCATTCTGGGGGTAAGCGAATCCACCCTGAAGCGATGGGTGGACGCGGGAACACTGCGCAGCGCGAAGACGGTCGGTGGCCACCGCAAGATCGCCCTGCCCGACCTCGCCGCCTTTCTTCGCCGGGCCGGCCGACAGGTGCCGAGCTTCGAGGCGCTCGGTCTGCTCGCCGAAGACGCGGGCCCGGCGAGGAGCGAAGGCGCGCTGACCCCCGAGCGGCTCGCGACGCTCCTGCTCGAGGGCCAGACCCCAGCTGCGCGCGCGCTCCTAGTGAGCCAGTTCAGCGCGGGCCGGGCGCTGGACGAGATCCTCGACCGGCTCGTCGGCCCGGCGATGGCTCACGTCGGAACGCTCTGGGCGACGCGGGCGATCGACGTGTATCAGGAGCACCTCGCGACACAGAGGGCCTGGCGCCT
>JBGPIS010000404.1:0-2765 GCA_041484965.1 Methylomirabilia bacterium | reverse complement strand
GGCATCCTCACGAGTGGGACCGGCGCCGCGCTCGGGCCGCAGATCGAAGGGCTACGGCAGGGCCTGCGCGAGCTCGGGTGGATCGAGGGGCAAACCATCCTCCTCGAATACCGCCGGGCGGAGAAGGTCGACGGTCTGCCCGAGCGCGCGGCCGAACTGGTCCGCCTGAAGGTGGACGTCATCTTCGCGGCTTCTTCGACGCAGGTCGAGCCCGCCAGGCAGGCGACGAAGACGATCCCCATTGTGTTCGGCGGCCATGCCGATCCTGTCGGCATCGGCCACGTGGCGAGTCTCGCGCGACCCGGCGGGAACATCACGGGAATGGCAGCGGTCATGACCGAACTCGCCGCCAAGGAGCTGGAGCTCCTGAAGGCGGCGGTGTCGCACGTCACACGCTTCGGCGTGCTCTGGAATCCGACCACGCCCTCGCACCCTCCCGCCCTGAAATCCGTCGAGGCCGCGGCCGAGAAGCTCGCGGTCCAGGTCTACATGGTGCCGGCGCGCACCGTCGACGATTTCGAGGGGGCGTTTTCCGCGATGATCCGGGAGCGCGTCGGCGCCCTTCTGGTCGTGGCGTCCCCGCTCACGTACTTCCAGCGAGCCCGCCTTGCGGAAGTGACGCTCCAGCACCGGCTGCCCGCGATGTTCCTGCTCAGGGAGAACGTGGAGGCCGGTGGCCTGATGAGTTACGGTCCGGACCTCACCGATATGAGCCGGCGCTCGGCCGCCTACATCGACAAGATCCTGAAGGGCGCCAAGCCGGCCGACCTGCCGGTCGAGCAGGCGTCGAAGTACGAGCTCTTCATCAATCTCAAGACCGCCAAGACGCTCGGCCTGACGATTCCTCAGACCACGCTCATCCGAGCCGACACGCTCATCGAGTGACCCGGGGCCGGACGTCCGTCGCCACGCGCTCGAGCACGTCCAGCATCTCCGGGACCGTCGGCACCGAGAAATCGAGCACGAAGTGCTCGACGCCGGCGGCCACGTAGGCGGCGAGATCCTCCGCGATCTGCGCGGGCGAGCCGGTCAGCGGCGTCCGGCCCTGGCTCGCAGCGCCGTCGAACTTCACCGGCCCCTTGAACGTGATCGTGATCGTCTTCGGGTCGCGCCCGGCGGAGACGGCCATATCGCGGAGCCGGCGCACGGCGATCGCCATCTCGTCGGGATGGAGCTTCACCGGCGGACGGAGCCCGAGCGGGTGCCAGCCGTCGGCGACGGCGACCACCCGCCTCAGCGCGGCCTCGCTGTGGCCGCCAACCCAGATCGGGATGGGCCGCGCCGGATGCGGGTGGACGCCGCCGGCCTCGGCGATCCGCGCGAAGCGGCCCTCGAAGGCAACGCGCGGCTTCGCCCAGATCTCCTTCATGAGCCTCAAGTATTCGAGGGTCCGCGCCGCGCGATCGTCGAAGGGCACGCCCAGCCCGTCGAACTCCTCACGCCACCAGCCGATGCCGGCGCCGAGGATCACGCGCCCGCCGGAGAGATAGTCCGCGGTCGCCAGCGCCTTCGCCGTGAAGACCGGGTTCCGGTATGGAATGACCAGGACGCTCGTGCCCACCTGGATGCGCTCGGTGACGCTCGCCAGGTACGTCACGGCGGTCAGCGGCTCGAGCCACGGCTCGTCGGGCCCGAGCGGGAACGCGCCCGTCGCCGAGTAGGGGTACGGCGACGCGCTCTTCACGGGGATCAGCAGCCGGTCGGTGACGAAGATCGAGTCGAAGCCTAGCGCCTCCGCGCGACGGGCGAGCGTCGTGATCGCCCCGCGATCCGCGAGCGCGCCGCGCCCCTGGAGCGAGAAGCCTATCTTGGGCGTCATCCCTTGAGCCCTCCGGTTCCCCAGCCGGCCACGAGATGGCGCTGCACCGCCATGAAGAAGGCCAGGGCGGGGATGGTGATGAGCATGCCGGCCGCCATGACGAGCCCCCAGTCGACCACGGCGGCGGCGAAGAGATCCTGCACGCCGACCGGCAGCGTCTTGAGCTCGTCCGAGGCGATCAGGATGCGCGTGAAGATATAGTCGTTCCACGCCAGCGTGAACGTGAAGATGGACGTGGCGATGAGGCCGGGCAGCGCGAGCGGCGTCACGATGTAGAGAAGGGCGCGCGCGCGCCCGGCGCCGTCCACGTGCGCGGCCTCCTCCAGCTCGATCGGGATCGACTGGAAGAAGGCGCGCAGGAGCCAGAGCGAGAACGGGAGGCAGAACGACGAGTAGGACAAGACGAGCGCCGCGTGCGTGTCCACGAGGCCGAGCCGGCGGGCGAGGATGTAGATCGGGATCACGATCATGATCGGCGCGAACATGTAGGTGCAGAGGATGAGCTTCGCCACCGTCTCGCGCCCGGGGAACGCGAAGCGGGTGAGGCCGTAGGCGCCGAGCGCCCCGACCACCATGGTCAGGAGAACCGTCAGTCCGGACACCGTCACGCTGTTCAGGACGTAGGTCAGGAACGCGGTTTCGCGGAGAAGCCGGACGAAGTTCTCGAGCGTCGGTGCCGCCGGCACGAAGGTCGGCGGGGTCGCGAACACCTCGCGCGGCGGCTTGAGCGACGTCGAGAGCATCCAGAGCAGTGGCAGCACCGCCTGCGCCGCGAGCCCGAGCGCCGCCGCGTAAACGAAGGCGCGCCACGCGAGCCGCCTCACGCGGCCTCCCCCTCGCGCCAGAAGAGCCGGAAGTAGACGAGGGTGGCCGCCATGAGCGCGAGGAACATGAGCACCGAGAGCGCGGCGCCGAAGCCCGCCTGGTAGTACGTGAAGGTCCGCAT
>JBGPIS010000403.1:0-2772 GCA_041484965.1 Methylomirabilia bacterium | reverse complement strand
CGGCGCCCTTGGCGTCCCCCGCAAGCCCGCCGGCGACCACGCGGTTCGGCAGATAGCGACCGAAGACTTCCCCCGCGAGGAGCGCGAGGCCGTCGCCGCCGGCCGGAGCTACCAGCGCCACCTCGACGACGGGCCCCAGGTGGAAGTCGAGTGCCCCGAGGAAGCGCCCGAAGCCCGACGCGTAGCGCGTCATGAGGTCGGCCATCGGCCGGAGCGCCTGAAGGGCCGTCGCCTCGTAGCGCCGCTCACCGGTCAGAATCGCCAGCCGGAAGAGCGTCTCGATCGCCACCGAGCTGCCGCACGGCACCGCGTTGTCGAACAAGTTCCTCGGTCGGACGATGAGCCGCTCGTGGTCCGTGCCCGTATCGTAGAAGCCCTCGCGCTTCTCGTCCCAGAAGAGCCTCACCATCTCCTCGGCGAGCGCGCGGGCCTCGTCGAGCCAGCGCCGGTCGAACGTGGCTTCGTAGACGTCGACGAGCGCGGCGGCCACCATCGCGTAGTCCTCGAGGTAACCCTTGAGCTTCGCCTCCCCCGCCTTCCACGTGCGGAGGAGCCGGCCGCCCGCGCGCATCTCGCGAAGCAGGAAGTCGGCGTTCTTCACCGCCGCGGCCACGTAGTCGTGCCGATCGAGCGCGCGGCCGGCCTCGGCGAAGGCGCGGCATGCGAGACCGTTCCATGCGGCGAGCACCTTGTCGTCGCGCAACGGGTGGACGCGGCGCTCGCGCGCCTCGTAGAGCTTGGCCCTGATGGCCGCGATGCGGTCGGGGTCGGGCTCGCCGGCTAAATAGAGGATGCTCTTGCCCTCGAAGTTCGACCCCTGGTCCACGCCCCAGTAGCGGCTCGCGTACTCGGCTTCGGCGGCCCCGAGAACCTCGCGTAGCTCGTCGGGAGTCCAGACGAAGAACTTGCCCTCGTGGCCCTCGGAGTCGGCGTCTTGAGCGGAGTAGAAGCCGCCGCCCGCGTCGGTCATCTCGCGCAAAAGATAGTCCAGGGTTTCCTCGCACACGCGCCGGCACTCGGGGTCGCCGAAGGCGAGCCAGCCGTGCAGGTAGAGCGAGGCGAGCTGGCCGTTGTCGTAGAGCATCTTCTCGAAGTGCGGCACGAGCCAGTGGGCGTCCACCGAGTAGCGGTGGAAACCGCCGCCGACCTGGTCGTACATGCCACCGCGCGCCATCATGGTGAGCGTCGTGTGCGCCATCTGGCGCGCGCGGGGGTTCTTGGAGCGCTTCCAGTAGCGCAGCATGAAGTCCCAGATCATCGGCTGCGGAAACTTCGGCGCGCCGTCGAGTCCTCCGTCGGTATCGTCGAACTGCGCCGAGAGCGCCTGGAACGCCCCGAAGAGGACCTCGTCGGTGAGGAGCTCGGCCGCGCCGCGCAGGCGCTCCGACTGCCCGAGCGCCTCGCCGATCTTTTGCGCCGAGGAGACGACCTCGCCACGCCGGGTCGCCCACGCGTCGGCGAGCCCCGCGAGGAGACGCGGGAACCCGGGAAGCCCGTGGCGATCCGCCGGTGGGAAGTAGGTGCCGCCGTAGAAGGGCACGCCGTCGGGCGTGAGGAAGACCGTCATCGGCCAGCCGCCGTGCCCCGTCATGGACTGCACGGCCTGCATGTAGATCTGGTCCACGTCCGGCCGCTCCTCGCGGTCCACCTTCACGCTCACGAAGTGGCGGTTCATCAACGCGGCGATCTCGGCGTCCTCGAACGATTCACGCTCCATCACGTGACACCAGTGGCAGGCGGAGTAGCCCACCGACAGGAGAATGGGCTTGTCCTCGGCGCGCGCGCGCGCGAACGCCTCGTCGCCCCACGGGTACCAGTCCACGGGGTTGTGCGCGTGCTGGAGCAGGTAGGGACTCGTCTCACGCGCGAGGCGGTTCGTGGCCACGGGAATCTCCAGGCCTACCGGGCGAACGGCAGCGCGCTGACGCGCGCCGGAATCGTTCGGTCGCCGACCCGCACGGCGACCGCGGCGCCCGGCTCGGCGTGCTGCCGGCGCACGAAGGCGAGCGCGATCGGCCGCTCGAGGCCGAGTGAGAGCGTCGCGCTCGTCACCCGGCCGATCGCCGCGCCGTCGGCCAGCACCGGGGCGTCGTGGGGCGGCACGGCGTCGCCGTCGAGCACGAGACCGGTGAGCAGCCGGTTCACGTGGCCGCGGTCGCGGATCCGCACGACGACCTCCTGGCCGGGGTAGCAGCCCTTCGTGTACGACACGAGGCTCAGCATCGGGATCTCGGGCAGCAGCACGGTCTCGTCCACGTCGTGGCCGAAGAGCGGCGTGCCCGCCTCGATCCTGAGCGACTCGAGCGCGGTGAGCCCGACCGGGCGCGCGCCCGCGGCGCGCAGCGCGTCCCAGACGCGCCCGCCGTCCGCCGCCGCGCAAGCGATCCACACCTCGGGGCCGCCGGTCTCGCCCCCGCCGCTGACGAGCCGCACGGGCGCCCCGTCGAGCGTCGCAGCGACGTGCGCCCACGGCGGGTCTGCCGGCCGCGCGCCCGTGAGCCGCTCGACGGTCGCGCACGCCTCGGGGCCCGCGGCCAGGAAGAGCGCGGTCTCCTCGGTCGCGTCGCGCAGGGACGCCTTCTCGGCGAAGAGATAGTGGTCGAGCGCTTCGAGGACCTTCCGCGCCATCCCGGGCGGGGTGACGAGCAGGATCCGGTCGTCGAGGATCCAGACGAAGAGCACGGCCTGGACCTTGCCGTGGACGTCGAGCAGCGTCGCGGCACACCCCTGCCCTGGGGTAAGCGCCTTGACCTCGTTGGAGAGGAGCGCGTG
>JBGPIS010000402.1:0-2776 GCA_041484965.1 Methylomirabilia bacterium | reverse complement strand
CGCTGCTCGAGCAGATCGCCGCGGACCGGTCGGTGCTCGTCATCGAGCACGACATGGAGTTCGTCCGGCAGATCGCCCGCAGGGTCACCGTGCTCCACCAGGGCGGCGTCCTCTGCGAGGGCACGGTGGAGCAGGTGCAGAGCGATCCACGCGTCCTCGAGGTCTATCTCGGGCGGCGGCGCGAGGCGGCCGATGCTGTCCATTAGCGGGCTCGACGTCGCCTACGGCGAGTCGCAGGTGCTCTGGGCTGTGGACCTCGACGTCGGGGCGGGCGAGCTCGTCTGCCTCATGGGGCGCAACGGCGTCGGCAAGACCACGCTGCTCAAGACCGCGATGGGGCTTCTCCCGGCGCGGCGCGGGCGCGTCAGCTTCGACGGGGCCGACGTCACGGGCTGGTCGCCCGACCGCCGGGCGCGCGCCGGGATCGGCTACGTCCCGCAGGGGCGCGAGATCTTCCCCCACCTCACGGTCGAGGAGAATCTGCGGATGGCGCTCCTCGGCTGCGGGCGCGCCACGGCGCTCGACGAGCCGCTCGAGCTGTTCCCCGCGCTCCGGCCGCTGCTCGGGCGCAAGGGCGGCGTCCTCTCGGGCGGCGAGCAGCAGATGCTCGCGATCGGGCGCGCGCTCCTGACCAAGCCGAAGCTCCTCATGCTCGACGAGCCCACGGAGGGCATCCAACCGTCGATCATCCTCGAGATCGAGGAGGCCCTCCGGCGGATCAAGCGCGAGCTCGGGCTGGCCGTCCTGCTGGTCGAGCAGTATCTTGACTTCGCCGAGCGTCTCGCCGACAAGTACGTGATCATGGCCAAGGGCGCCGTCGTGGCCTCCGGCGCCACGCGGGATCTGAAAGTGGAGATGGTCAGGCGGCACCTGGCGGTCTGACATCCTTCGTGTGGAGGTTCGACGATGCACCTCACCCCCCGGGAGCAGGAGAAGCTCCTCATCTTCACCGCGGCCGAGCTGGCGCGCCGCCGCCGCGCTCGCGGGCTCAGGCTGAACCACCCCGAGGCGCTCGCGCTCATCACGGCCGAGATCCTCGAGGGCATCCGTGATGGCCGGACGGTGTCGCAGCTCATGGAGGCCGGCCTCTCGATCCTGCGGCGCGACGACGTGATGGAGGGCGTGCCCGAGATGATCGACGAGGTGCAGGTGGAGGGGACGTTTCCCGACGGCACCAAGCTCGTCACGATCCACCATCCGATCCGCTGAGCCCGCGATGGACGTCGTGATCGAATCGCTCGACGTCGCGGCGGCCGCGCGGCTCGGGCCGGAGCTGGCGCGTCTGCTGGAGGATGCCGTGGCGAGCGGCGCCTCGATCGGCTTCCTGCCGCCGCTGGCGCCGGGCGAGGCGGACGCCTACTGGGCGACGGTCGTCGCGGGCGTGCGCGGCGGCTCGCGGGTCTTGTTGGGCGCACGCGACGCGGGCGGCCGGGTGGTCGGTTCGGCCCAGCTCGATCTCGCGACGCGGCCGAACGGGCGCCACCGCGCCGAGGTCGTGAAGCTGATGGTCCACACCCGGGCGCGACGGCGCGGGATCGGGCGCGCGCTGATGCAGGCGCTCGAGGCGCACGCCCGGCGGGGCGGCCGCACGACGCTCGTGCTCGACACCCGCCGGGGCGATCCGTCCGAGACGCTCTACGCGTCGCTCGGCTGGCGGCTGACCGGCGTCGTCCCGGCGTACGCGGCGAGCGCCGGTGGACGGCTCGATCCGAGCGCCTTTTACTACAAGCTGCTGGAGGGAGGAACCACGTGATTCCCGGCGAGTACCGGTTGGGCGAAGGCGACATCGTGGCCAACGCGGGGCGCAGGACGGTCGAGCTGACCGTGGCGAACACGGGCGACCGCCCGATACAGATCGGCTCCCACTTCCACTTCTTCGAAGTGAATCGAGCGCTCAGGTTCGATCGTGCCCTGGCGTTCGGGATGCGCCTGAACGTGCCGGCGGGCACCGCCGTGCGCTTCGAGCCCGGTGACGAGAAGCGCGTCACGCTCGTCGAGTTCGCCGGCGCTCGGAAAGTCTATGGGCTCAACGCGCTCGCCCAGGGAGCGGGCAAGGAGCAGGCGCTCGCGAAGCTCGCCGAGTGGGAGCGGCGGGCATGAGCCTGCGAATTCCGCGGCGGCAGTACGCGGACCTCTACGGGCCCACGGCAGGCGACCGCGTCCGGCTCGCCGATACGGAGCTCTTCATCCGCATCGAGCGCGACCTGACGACGCCCGGCGAGGAGGCGAAGTTCGGCGGCGGCAAGGTGATCCGCGACGGCATGGGCCAGTCCGCGCGGGCGACGCGGGCCGACCAGGTGCTCGACGTCGTGATCACCAATGCGGTGATCGTGGACCACTGGGGGATCGTCAAGGCCGACATCGGGATCCGCGACGGCCGCATCGTCGGGGTCGGGAAATCGGGGAACCCCGACCTCATGGCGGGCGTGACGCCCGGGATGACCATCGGCGCCGGCACCGAGGTGATCGCGGGCGAGGGGAAGATCGTGACCGCGGGCGGGCTCGACACCCACATCCACTTCATCTGCCCGCAGCTCGTCCACGAGGCGATCAGCGCGGGGCTCACGACGATGGTCGGAGGAGGCACGGGGCCGGCGACCGGGACCAACGCGACCACGTGCACGCCGGGAGAGTGGAACATCCACCGGATGCTCGAGGCCGCCGAGGCGTTCCCGGTGAACCTCGGCTTCCTCGGCAAGGGCAACGCGTCCGCCCCCGATCCGTTGCGCGAGCAAATCGCGGCGGGAGCGATCGGACTCAAGCTCCACGAGGACTG
>JBGPIS010000401.1:0-2788 GCA_041484965.1 Methylomirabilia bacterium | reverse complement strand
GAACCCGGTCCTCTTCTGGAGCTCCTCGCGAGTCACGCCCGGATGGAGCGACTCGACGACGAGGACGCCGCGCCCGCGGTCGAAGCGGAACACGCAGAGCGGTGTGACGATCTTCCAGGGCCCGCCGGGTCGGACGACGTCGGGGGGCGTCGAGCCGGGGCTCGTCACCGTGTCCACGCGCTCGACGAAGATCCTCGGCGTGTGCTCGGCGCGGAACACGATGACGCGGCGGGGCAGGTAGTAGAGCATCGCCGCGCCGGCGCCGCCCGGGAAGCGGACCTTCGGCCGCGCCGGGTCACCGACCGCGATCAGGTTCAGGTTGCCGCGCCGGTCGATCTGCCCGCCCGAGAGGAAGAAGAGGTCGAACTTCCCGCGCTGGGCGAAGTCGTAGAACTCCTTCGAGCCCCCGCGGAAGGGCCAGTAGTCCGGGTGGTTGATGATGACGACGGTCGCCCGCGGCGCGTGGGTGAAGTGGGCCAGGAGCGCGCCGGAGGCGGGGATCGGCGCCAGCGTGCCGACCGCCAGGGTCTCGCCGTCGCGCACTTCGCGCGCGATGGCGCAGGCCATCAGCTCCTCCTTCGTGTAGCCGGCGACGTCAGCCGTAGATGTGGCGGTCAAGGTAGCGCTTGAAGCTGGCGTCATCGGCCGCGGCCGCGATGTACTCCTCGATGTGCTCGCCGTCCGCCGGATACACGCCGCGGACCCGCGTCGGCAGCGCGCCGCCCGGCGCCTCCACGAGCGCGGCGACGTGGATGCCCTGCAAGATCATGCCGTCGGCGACGTGCCGGAGCTCGTCCGTCGCGACGATGCGCTCGGTCGAGGCGATGACCACGCGCGCGGCCTGGCCGAGCAGCGCGTCGTCCTCGACGGGGTCTAGCAGCAGCGTGCCGTCAGCCGTGGCGGCGATGGCATGGATCAGGGCGACGTCGGGACGGATCGAAGGGACGAGCATGATGCGTTCGGCCGGCGCGAACGGATTCTGGACCACGCGGAACTCGGGCCTCAGCCGCTCGTAGTCCGAGCCCACGTGACCGGCGACCGGCATGAACGGCACGCCCTGGGCTCCGGCCTGGAGCCCCGCCAGAAGCCCGGGTCACGTGTGATCCAGACACCGGAGGCGCCCGCTCTCCGCGTAGCGGCGGAAGTTGGGCGCGGGGCCGAACTCGTTGAGGACGATCTGGGCGAACTCGACCGAGGCGACCGCGCCGGCGCCGATCAGGAGATCGATGCCGAAGCCACCCGTGGAGGAGGCGACGACGTGGAGATCGCGCGCGCCGCTCCGGATGACCTCGCGGATCAGGGCGATCGGCGTGATCATCACGGGGCCGCCGCCGATCCCGACCTTCATGCCGCTCGCGACGTGGCGCGGGACGTCGCCGAGCGCGATGCGCTTGTCGGTCGTCACGCGGCCATTGTCGGCCCCCGTCGGGCGGAGGTCAAGAAACGGGGTCGCCGGCGTCGGGCGCCGAGCCCAGGACGTGCGAACCGTGGTGGTGGATCAGGCGCCAGCCGTCCGAGGCGCGCTCGAAGATGTTGGTCGCGAGGACCGACGTGACGGTGACGCGCCCGCGGACCTCGGAGAGGATGTTCTCCGTGCACGTGACCCAGGCGAGGTCGCCCGCCGCCTCGACGAGCACCGCGGAGATCGTGAAGCGCATCTCGGCCGCGCTCTCGAGGATCGCCTCCCACGAGGACCGGACGGCGTCCCAGCCGATGAGCAGCGGCCAGCCTGGGTGGACGCACTTGACGTGCTCGCCGTGGGCCCAGACGGCCTCCATCTGGCGGAGGTCGAGCGCCTCGAAGGCGCGGTAGAAGCGCGCGTTGGCCTGTTCGACGTCTTCGAGGTCGCTCATGCCGTTCAGCAGCGGACGACGAGCGTGGCGCCCTCGACGGCGAGGGGCAGCGGCGTCAGCCGGTCGCCCGCGCAGGGCCCCGCGGTGCAGCGCCCGGTGTCGGGCTCGTAGAGCGCGCCGTGCGTCGAGCAGACGAGGTGGCGCCCGTCCTCCGTGAAGAACTCGTTCGGCCAGAGATCGAGCGGCGTGCCGACGTGGGCGCAGCGGTTCACCCAGGCGCTGTAGCGGCCCTCGAAGTTCACGAGGAACCCCTGCACGACGCGCCCGCCGCACTCGAGCCTGAACGTCGCGGTGCCGCCGGGCGGGACGTCCGCGACGGAGCAGCGCCACTCGCCGGAGGGCGTCATGCGCCGCATGGTACCATCGTCGCGTATGCTCGCGATCGACGCGCGCGACGTCACCAAGACGTTCGGCTCGGGCTGGCTCCGCCGCCGCGAGACCCGGGCGCTCGCGGGCGTGTCGCTCGCGGTCCCGCGCGGAATGATCTTCGGCCTCCTCGGTCCGAACGGGGCGGGGAAGACCACGCTGCTCTCGATCTTGGCGACGCTCCTCACGCCCGACGCCGGCAGCGTCACCGTGCTCGGTCTCGACGTCCTGCGCGACGCGGCGGCGCTCCGCCGCCGGCTCAACATGGCGAGCGGGCGGCCGTCCTTCCTGTGGAGCCTGCGCGTCGGTGAGATCATCGCGTTCTACGGCCGGCTCTACGGCCTGTACGGCGCGGCACTGCGCCGCCGCGTGGACGAGCTCGTCCGGCTCTGCGAGCTGGCCCCGTACCGTCGCGTGCCCTACAGCGAGCTCTCGACCGGGCTCAAGCAGCGCGTGGCCCTCGCCAAGTCGCTCGTGAACGATCCCGAGCTTCTCTTCCTCGACGAGCCGACGCTCGGGCTCGACCCCGACGTCTCGGTCCGCGTCCGCGAGCACATCGCGCGGCTCCG
>JBGPIS010000400.1:0-2795 GCA_041484965.1 Methylomirabilia bacterium | reverse complement strand
CTGCCGCTCAGCCTGCTCCGGCGGGAGACGGCCGCCGCGCACGTCGCGTGGCGCACGGGGCTCTACCGCGTCTGCGTGGACGGCGGGATCTTCCTCGGCCCGTTCCTGGCGGGGCTCATCGGCGCACGGCATGCGCCGATCCTCGGCCTCGGCTGGGCCACCGCGCTCGCGCTCACGGGCGCGCTCCTCGCGCGACGGCGATGATGGCAGTACGATGATGCGTCGTGTGCGTCGGACCCGAGCCCGTATAAGGAGACGAGCATGAACTACTCGGACTATCAGCACCTCGCCTTCGACCTCCGCCCGAACGGCGTGCTCGTCATCACCATCAACCGCCCCGAGGTGCTGAACGCGACGAACGCGCGCCTGCACTGGGAGCTCACCCAGGTCTGGCTCACCGTGGACGCCGACCCGAAGGCGCGCGTGGCGCTCGTCACCGGCGCGGGCAAGGCCTTCTCCGCCGGCGGCGACCTGACGCTGGTCGAGGAGATGGCGGGCAACCCGGACGCCGCCGCCCGCACCATGCGCGAGGCCTCGGACCTCGTCTACAACCTCATCAACCTCGACAAGCCGGTGGTCTCGGCGATCAACGGCGTCGCCGTGGGCGCCGGGCTCGTCGTCGCGCTGCTCGCCGACGTCAGCGTCATCTCGGAGACGGCGCGGCTGACCGACGGACACACGCGGCTCGGCGTCGCGGCGGGCGACCACGCGGCGATCATCTGGCCGCTCCTCTGCGGGATGGCGAAGGCGAAGTACTACCTGCTGACCGCGGACTTCCTCGACGGCAAGGAGGCCGAGCGGATCGGCCTCGTGAGCCTCTGCGTCCCGCCCGACCAGGTGATGCCGAAAGCCCTGGATGTCGCGGGGAAGCTCGCCCAGGGCAGTCAGCTCTCGATCCGCTGGACCAAGCGGGCGCTCAACAACTGGCTCCGCCAGGCGGGGCCGATCTTCGACCAGTCGCTCGCCCTCGAGATGCTCACGTTCATGCACGCGGACGTCCGCGAGGGCGTCCGCGCGATCCGCGAGAAGCGCGCGCCCGCGTTTCCGTCGGCGCGCTGAGAGGAGCCCTTCGATGGCCTGGACGCCCCCGCCCGCCCGCTCGGGCCATCCCTACTACATGCACGACGCCATCTACGCGCAGCCCGGCGCGCTCCGCCTCGTCACGCGCGGCCAGGGCGAGCTGATCGACGGCGCCGCGGCGCGCCTGCGCGCCATGGAGCGCGTCCTCCTCTCGGGCATCGGCACCTCCTGGCACGCGACGCTGGTCGGCGAGCTCCTCCTCGCCCACGCGGGCGGCCTCGGCCACCGGGCGCGCGCCTTCCACTCGTTCGAGTTCAAGAGCTACTGGCCCGATCCGGACGCGCGGACCGGCGTCGTCGTCGTGAGCCACCGCGGCAGCAAGCGCTACGCGCTCGAGGCGCTCGCCAAGGCGAAGGCCGGCGCCGGAGTCGGCGTCGCGATCACGGGCAAGGGCGCGGACGGGCTCGCGGCGGCGGACTACGTGCTCAGGACGGTGGACCAGGAGGCCTCGGCATGCCACACCGTGAGCTACACGACGGCGCTCGCGCTCCTGGGCGCGCTGGCCGGCGCGCTCGGACGGAACGACGAGCTCCTCCACGCGCTGTCGGAGATTCCCGACATGCTGGCGCTCCTCCTCGGGCAGGAGGCGTGGGAGGAGCTCGCGGGGCGCTTCGCCGACCGCCGCCGCTACTGGTTCGTCGGCGGCGGGCCCAACACCGCGACCGCGTACGAGGCGGCGCTGAAGATGAGCGAGGCCAATTACGCGACCGCGCTCGGCCTGAACTGCGAGCAGTTCCTCCACGGTCCGTGGGCCGCGCTCGACCCCGGCGACGTCGTCTTCCTGATCGCGCCGCCGGGGCCGTCCCACGAGCGCTGCCTCGCCGTCGCGCGCGTCGCGAAGGAGGTGGGCGCGCCGCTCGTCGCGCTCGTGAGAGAAGACGATCGGGAGATCGCGCCGCTGGCGGCCGAGACGATCGCGATCCCGGCGGTCCCGGAGCTGCTCTCGCCCATCCTCACGGTGGTCCCGCTCCAGCTCTTCAGCTACCACCTGGCGCTCCAGCGCGGCTGCAATCCGGATACGATGCGCGCCGACCAGCCGGCCCACGGGCGCGCCCGCGCCGGGCTCGCGCTCTGAGACCAGGGCCCGGGCCGGGGGCTCTCCGAGACCCGTAGCTTCTGGGCGTCGTCTCGGCTTCGACCGGACGGCCCGAGCCCGCGTAACGAGTGCTAGCGTGGTCGAGGAGAGCCCCCGGCCCGGGCCCCTGGTCTCAGAGCGCGCTGAGGAGCTCGGCGAGGACGGACGGGCCGACTTCGTCCACCCGGTAACGCGCCCGAGTCACTGGGTGGCGCACGCCGAGGCTCCGGCGCAGATCGATCGGCGTCCCGAGCAGCACGGTGTCGCAAGGCACCGCGTTGATCGTCGCCTCGAGGTCCTTCATCTGCTCGGCGCCGTAGCCCATCGCGGGCAGCACGGGACCGAGCGCCGGATACGCGGCGAACACCCCGCGCACGCTGCCCCGCGCGTGCGGCCGAGGGTCCACGAGCGTCGCGCCAAGCGCCTGCGCGGCAAGCGACGCCGCGCCCATCGCCATGCCGCCGTGGGTCAGCGTCGGCCCGTCCTCCACCGCGAGCACGCGTCGCCCCCGCACGAGATCGGGTTCGTCCACGCTGATCGGCAGGCGCGTGTCCACGACGCGGGCGCGCGGGTTGAGCCGCGCGATCGCCGCGCGCACGGCGTCGATCCCCGCCGCGGGCGCCGTGTCCTCCTTGACGAT
>JBGPIS010000399.1:0-2805 GCA_041484965.1 Methylomirabilia bacterium | reverse complement strand
TGCCAGTGACGTGCGCGGCACGGCGCCCTTCCGGCCGGCGGTCAACGGTCGCGCGCTCGCGACGATCCAGGTGCCGACAACCCTGCCCACGCTGGACGAGCTGCTCGGACGGGTCCGCGATCTCCCGGCCACGCTGCTCGCAGCGCTCCGGCCTGGGCTCAACGTGTTCACGCTCCATGCCGAGGTCGAGGGCGGATCCCTGCTGGGCACGTTCGCCGAGTTTCTCGGCAGGCTCCGCCGCGTGGGTGCGGCACTCATCACTCTCGATGAGGCCGCGGCCCGGATCTCCGCGACGGGCGACGGCGTCCCGGTGGCGTCCGTGACCCGCGGGCGCATTGACGGCCGGAGCGGATGGGTGGCCAGCCAGTGATGCCGAGACGCCTCGTCGTCGTGCTCGCGGCGCTCCTCCTCGTCGGGTGCGGGAGCACGTTCCGCCGCCGTGAGGTGACCGTCGAGCAGCCTCCGCCGCCCGCGGCGGCCGAGCGCCCCGTCGTCCAGCCTCCGCCAGAGCCGCCACGGCTCGCCGAGCAGCTCACGCGCGTCGCCGGCGAGCTCAGCGAGCTCCAGAACGCCGTGGCCAAGCTGATCGCCTCCTCGCGCCAGCAGGAGGACCAAGTCGCAAATCTGCAGCGTCGGTTGAATGAGCTCGAGGCGCAGAACCGGGGCCGGACGCCGCCCGCGGTGCCCGGAGGCTTCGCGCCGGGCGCGCCGCCGCCGGGCGCGGCGGCCGTCACGTCGGCGACGACGGCAATCGCCGACGACCTCTACCGCGCGGGCGTCGAAAAGTTCCGCGCGAAGGACTTCGACGCGGCCGTCCTGATGTTCTATGACCTTGTCGTGACGTATCCGGACCATCCGCTGCGGGAGCGCGCGCAGTTCCTGGTCGCCGACATCTTCTACACGCAGAAAGACTACCGCGGCGCGCTCGCCGAGTTCGAGGCGCTGCTCGCGGCCGTGCCGCGGGGCACCCAGGCGGCGGAGGCGCTGCTGAAGATCGGCCTCTGCCACCGCGCGCTGGGAGATCGGGCGCAGGCGCGTCGGGCCTGGGAGCGGCTCGCGCGGGAGTTTCCCGAGAGTGTCGCCGCGCGGCAGGCGCGCGTCCTGCTCAGGACCTAGGCGGGCTCAGACGGCGACGACGTCCGCCGGGTGGATCTCCACGACGGCCGCCTGGCGGATCAGCGTCACGGCCAGTACCAGCCGGGTCACGCGATCCTTGCGCAAGAGCCTTCCGCGGACCCCGGCCAGCGGGCCACGGACCACCTCGACCTCCATGCCGACCTCGAGAAACGGATGCGGATCGTACTGGAGCGTCGTCGCCGCCAGGCGCTCGAGCGCCTCGATCTCGCCGTCGGGCACCGGCTCCGGCTGGCCGGTCAGGCCGACCAGTTGGACGACGCCGACGCAACTGAGCACCCGGAGCCGCTCGGTGAGCGGGAAGCGGGCAAAGCAGTAGCCCGGGAAGAGGGGAAAGGCGATCTTCTTGCGACGGTCCTTCCAGCGGCTCCAGCGCTCGTACAAGGGCAGGAAGGCTTCGACCTCCCGTTCGGTGAGCTGGCTGCGCACCAGCTTCTCGTGACGCGAACGGGTCCGGAGGACGTACCACTGCGGCATCGACCACACGGGATCCGTGAGCGGGACCTCGATACTGCTCAGCGGCGCGTACATCTAAAAACCTTAAGGTTCCCTACGCCCGTGAAGCATGACGCCGGAGAGTATAGACGAGATGGAGTGTTCTTCCAAGTCCCGTCGAGGGGTGTTCCACCCCACCGCGCCGCGGCGGGTCCGCGGCGACTCACCCCGAGGAGAAGGCGATGAATCGCGGACCAATGAATCGCGGACCGTGTGAGGCCGACAAGCTGTTGGCGTGGCTCGATGAGGTGTTGAGAGAGGCCGACGGAGTCGACGTCGACGTCATCGTGACCGACGGGGAGAATCCGATCTCCTCGTCGGTTCAGATCACCCTGCACCGCGTCCCGGGGCCGCTGGCCGGCCTCCGCGTTCGTCAGCTCGCGAGCGGCTAGGGCGGAGCACGCGATGACTCGATGCCTCCTGATATCGCCGCGATTCTCCGAGCTCAGTTACTGGAACTACCGCGAGGTCTGCGAGCTCTTCGGGGCTCGTTACCCGGCGGCCCCGCTCGGTCTCGTCACGGTCGCGGCGCTCCTGCCCCAGGAGTGGGAGATCCGCCTTCTGGATCTCAACGTGCGCGAGATGAACACCGCGCTCCTCGACTGGGCGGATATCGTCATGGCGGGCGGAATGATCCCGCAGCAGTGGAACCTCCTGGCCCTCATCGAGCTCTGTCACGCGCGCGGGAAGCGCATCGCCGTCGGCGGCCAGGATCCCACCAGCCAGCCGGAGGTCTACGCCAGCGCGGACTATCTGGTGCTCGATGAAGGGGAAATGACGATCCCGAAGTTCCTCGCCGACCTCGCCACCGGAGCCACGCGCGGGACTTACCGCTCCGAGGAGAAGCCCGACGTGGCCATGAGCCCGACGCCGCGATTCGATCTGCTGGAGCTGAGGAAATATCTCCACGTCGGGATCCAGTTCTCCCGCGGGTGCCCGTTCAACTGCGAATTCTGCGACATCATCGAGCTCTACGGCCGCAAGCCTCGCACGAAGACCCCGCAGCAGATCCTCCACGAATTGGACTGCCTCTACGCGCTGGGCTACCGAGGGCACGTGGATTTTGTGGACGACAACTTCATCAGCAACAAGAAGGCCGTGATGGCGTGCTTGCCCGAGCTGCTGACGTGGAGCCGGCAGCACGGCTTTCCCTTCTACTTCAGCACCGAGGCGACC
>JBGPIS010000398.1:0-2806 GCA_041484965.1 Methylomirabilia bacterium | reverse complement strand
CTCAGCGCCTTGAAGCCGTCGAAGTTCACCGTGACGTCTTCGAGATAGATGATGCTGCCCGTGGCGATGGTCATTTGTTATTTGCTGTTTGCCGTTTGCTGTTTATCTGAGCGCTGGGGCCGGGTCACAGAGTGGGTGGCCTGAGAAAGGTGCGCGGCATCGAGCTCCGTCTTGCCGATTGATTGAATGGGGGTGTCTTCCGGCGGCGTGCCGGTCGTCCTAAGCGCGAGCCGGCGGGCGCGGGCGCCGAGGCGGGCCAGGGCGCCGACGATCCCGTCGGGAAAGAACAGGACCGCGCCCATGAACAGCCCGCCAAGGAAGAGGAGCCAGACGTCCGGGTAGCTGGTCGTCAGCCAGCTCTGGATCCAGTTGACGCCGAAGGCGCCGATGACGGCGCCGTACAGCGTGCCGCGCCCGCCTGCGGCGACCCACACGACCATCTCGATCGACGGGAGCACCCCGATCTTCGCCGGCGTGATGATACCCACCTGCGGGGCGTAGAGCGCTCCCGCCACGCCCGCGAGCACCGCGGACACGACGAAGACGAAGAGCTTGTACGCGGCCGGCGAGTAGCCGGAGAAGAGCACGCGCGTCTCGCTGTCGCGGATGGCGACGAGCACCTTCCCGGCGCGCGTGAGCGTGATCCACCGGCAGAGCACGTACGCGGCGATCAGCGTCAGCGCCGTGACCACGTAGAGCCCGCGCTGGGTCGCCGGCTGGTTCAGCGGGAAGCCGAAGATCGTCTTGAAGTCGGCGAGGCCGTTGGTCCCGCCGAGCTTCATCTCGTTCCGGTTGAACACGAGCCAGGCGCTGAGCGCCAGGGCCTGGGTGATGATCGCGAAGTACACGCCGCGGATCCGGCTCCGGAACGCGAGGTAGCCGAACGCGAGGCCGAAGAGCGCGGGCACCAGCACGATCGCCGCCAGCGTGAACGCGGCGCTGTGGAATGGTTTCCAGAAGAGCGGCAGCGCGGTGACCTGGTTCCACACCATGAAGTCGGGCAGCGCGCTCTGGTAGACGCTCTTCGCGCCGATCTCGAGCATGAGGTGCATGCCCATCGCGTAGGCCCCGAGGCCGAAGAAGACGCCGTGGCCGAGCGAGAGCACGCCGGCGTAGCCCCAGAGGAGGTCGAGCCCGAGCGCCAGGATCGCGTAGGTCAGGAACTTGCCGAAGAGGTTCAGCGTGAAGTTCGAGACCGAGAACGGCGAGTCCGCCGGCAGCGCGTTGCACACCGGCAGCACGACCGCGACGACGACCGCCGCGATCCCGAGCGCAACGATCTCACGCCTCGGCATTCCTCCCCCGCGTCGCGAAAAGTCCCGCCGGCCGCCGCTGAAGGAACAGGATGACGCCCACGAGGATCGCGACCTTGCCGAACACCGCGCCGAGCGCCGGCTCGATCCCCTTGGTGAGTCCGCCGAGCCCCGCCGAGGCGAGGATCGTCCCCGCCAGCTTCCCCACCCCGCCGGTGACGACGACCATGAACGAGTCCACGATGTAGTTCTGGCCGAGCGACGGCCCCACGTTGCCGATCTGCGTCAGCGCGCACCCGGCGAGGCCGGCGAGGCCCGCGCCGAAGGCGAAAGTTGTCGCGTCCACCACGCCCGCGCGCACGCCGAGGCACGAGCTCATCTCACGGTTCTGGGTCACGGCGCGGATACGGAGGCCCCCGCTGGTCCGGAAGAGGAGCCAGTACATCGCGGCGACCGACACCGTCGCGAGCCCGATGATGAAGACCCGGTTGTAGGGGAGCGTGAGGCCGACCATGACCGGCACGCCGCCCGACAGCCAGGATGGCGCGCTCACGTCCACGTTGGCCGCGCCGAACCAGAGGCGCAGCCCCTGCTGGATGATCAGCGACGCGCCCCACGTGAGGAGCAGCGTCTCGAGCGGCCGCCCGTAGAGGAGTCGGATGACGCCACGCTCGAGGAGGAGCCCGATCACCGCCGCCACGAGGAACGACACCGGGAGCGCGACGACGAAGTAGAGGTCGAAGCGGTCCGGCCACGTGGCGCGGAACCAGTTCTGGACCACGAACGTCGCGTAGGCGCCGAGCGCCATCAGCTCGCCGTGCGCCATGTTGATGACGCCCATGAGGCCGAAAACGACCGCGAGGCCCAGCGCCATGAGGAGCAGGATCGAGGCGAGCGAGGCGCCCTGGAAGATCGTCTCGACGGTCCTCGTCAGGAGGCCCCAGCGCTCGATGCCGCGGATCGCGTGCACGGCGGCGCCACGTGCGCCCGGCGAGGCGCCCGGGTCCGCCGCGAGCCGTTGGAGCGCAGGGACCGCGCTCTCCGAGTGGAGATCGCCGAGCGTCCGCGCCGCCGCGGCTCGCTGCTCCGGGCCGCCGTGGGCGAGGTGGATCAGCGCCAGCGCCTCGGCGAGCGCGTGGCGGACCCAGCGGTCGGCTTCCTTCTTGAGCGCAGCCTCCACGACCGGGGCGGCGGCGGCCTCGGCCTGGTTTCCGAGCTTCACCGCGGCGCCCCGGCGCACGGCGGGATCCGGGTTGGCGAGCTGCGCCTGGGTCTCGTCGGCGTCGAGGAACGGCTTGATCGCGAGCCTGAGCCGCCGGTCGGCCGGCACCTCCTTGAGGTCCGCGAGTGGCAGCGTGCCGAGCGGCTCCCGGTCGTGGGCGCTCGCAATGTCGATGACGTCCTGGTCGCCGCGGGTGGCCTTGGCGCCGCCGACCACCAGCTCGGTCCGGCCGGCGCGGGTGCGCGCGTAGACGCTGCCGTCGCGGAGCGCGCCGAGGAACTGGATCCACTTCGGGTCGCGCGTCTGGCCGAGGACGGTGATGGCGGCCTCG
>JBGPIS010000397.1:0-2848 GCA_041484965.1 Methylomirabilia bacterium | reverse complement strand
CGAGCAGAACCCGCAGGAACGGTTCGTGAGCGACGGCGATCCGAACGTGATCACCGTTCCCGCCGCGCTCCAGGGCAGGCTAAGGTCGAACCTCCGCAACGTCCGCGTCGCCGGGAGGCCCTAGCGATACATGAGATACGACGCCCGCCGGTTCAAGAAGCTGCTGCGGTCGATGTCCGCCCAGGTGGCGAGCCGGTCCAGAATCTCCCCTCTCAGAAGAGCCCACATGGTAGACCGGTTCACCAGGAGGTTCTGGATGCTCTCAGGCCTCCACTGGTTGCGGTGACGCGCGCGTAGCTCGCGCGCGACCGCGAGGGCGACCGTCACGGGACGGATCGCCTCCCGGTCGGTGACGACGAGCCGGACGCCGCCGCACTGGACCTGGGCGTAATGGTCGACCGTCGGCGTGAACCAAAGCGGCTCGAACCTGACGCCCGGCAATCGCAACCGGGTCAAGGCGTCGGCGAGTCCGTGGGGCTCGATCCACGGCGCCCCCACCACTTCGAAGGGCGTGTTCGTTCCCCGGCCGACCGAGAGATTTGTCCCTTCCAGGAGCCCGACGCCCGAGTAGAGCAGCGCCTGCGTGACCGACCGGATATTCGGTGATGGGTTCACCCACGGCAGCCCGGTCTCGTCATACCAGCGGGAGCGCTCCCAGCCCTCGAGCGGAACGACCGTGAGCGCGACGGGGATCTTCCGCTCGGCCGCGGCCATTCGCGCGAACTCGCCGATCGTGAGCCCGGTGCGGACCGGAATCGTGTGGGGCGCCGTGAACGACAGGAGGTCGGGATCCACCAGCGGCCCCTCGACGACGCGGCCGGTGATCGGGTCCGGCCGGTCGAGGACGACGACGGGAATCCGATGGCGCGCCGCCTCTTCCATCACGTAGACGAGCGTCGTGAGATAGGTGTAGTAGCGCACGCCGACGTCCTGGATATCGACCACGAGCACGCTCACACCCTTCAGCGCCTCGGGGCTCGGCCGGCGCGTGGGCCCGTAGAGGCTCCAGATCGGGCGGGCGGTCGCCGCATCGCGCGAGTTGGGCACGTCGGCGTTCGCCTCGCCGGTGATGCCGTGCTCGGGCGAGAAGATCGCCTGGAGACGCACGCCGGGCGCGCGCGCGAAAAGGTCGACCGCGCGGCGGCCCTCCGCGTCGAGACCGGTCTGATTGGTGACGAGGCCGACCGACTGGCCCGCGAATGCCGCGAACCGCCGGCCCTCGACGACGTCGAGGCCGGTTCGGACGCGCCCGGCGATCGCCGGCGGCGGCGGCGCGGGCTCGGCGGCGGGTGCGTCGGCGGCCGTCGAGCCCGCCGCCGTCGGCGCCGGCGCCGGCGGTGGACTGAAGAGCGCCGCGCCGACGGCCGCGGCCACCCGGACGCGCAGCTCGCGGATGCGCGCGGCGCCACCCCCGGACGGATGCACACGGTTGGACAACAGGATGACGTAGACGCGGCTCGCCGGATCGACCCAGAGGGCCGTGCCGGTGAAGCCCACGTGCCCCACGGAGCCCATCGGGAAGAACGGCGCCATCGTGCTCGAGTACGGCGACGAGAGATCCCAGCCGAGCGTCCGCGTGCCGCGGCCGTCCGCCGACGGCTCCCACATGAGCTCCACCGTCGCCGGCGTGAGATAGCGCCGCCCGTCGAGCGTTCCGCCGTGCAGCAGCATGCGGCAGATCCGCGCGAGGTCGGCGGCGGTCGAAAACATCCCCGCGTTGCCCGCCACGCCGCCGAGCAGGCGGGCGCGCGGGTCGTGGACCTCGCCCTGCAACATGTGGCCGTTGGCGAACTCGGTCGGCGCGATACGGTCCTTCACGGCGTCGCGGGGGCGGAAGGTGGTGTCGCGCAGCCCGAGCGGTTGGAAGAAGACGCGCGCGAGGTAGCGGTCGAGCGGCTCGCCGCTCACGCGCCGGACGACCTCGCCGAGCAGGATGAAGCCGGTGTCGCTGTACTGGAAGGCCGTGCCGGGGGGATAGTCGAGCGGCAGCTGCGCCAGCGACTGCGCCGCCGCGGGGAAGCCCGCGGTCGCGATGCCGTTCGCGGGATACGGCGGGAAGCCGGCGCTGTGGGTCAGGATGCGCCGGATCGTGGCCTCCTTGAAGGCGCCCGCGTGGAACTCCTTGAGGTAGCGCCCGAGCGGCGCGTCGAGCTTGATCGCGCCGCGCTCGACGAGGGACAGCACCGCCAGCGTCGTCCCGACGGGCTTCGTGAGCGAGGCGATGTCGAAGATCGTGTCGGGCGTCATGGGACGCGCGTCGGGCACGAGCCGGCGCGAGCCGTAGGCGCGGTGCAGGAGGATCTCGTCGCCGCGGCCCACGAGGACGACGACGCCCGGAATCTCGCCGGAGGCGACCGCGTCGTTCGCGGCTTCGTCGACGTCGGCGAGATCGGGCGGCTCGGCGGCGGCGGAGGGAGCGAGGGCGAGCAGCACGAGGAACGCTACGTAGACGACGCGAGCCGCGAGCACGTCACGAGTGTAGCACTGGTATAGTGGGGCAGCGATGTCGCATCCGTCCTTCAGCACGTCGCTCCGCCGCGATCCCAGCCAGCCCGCCGATCTCGCCGCGCGCATCGATGCCCAGCTCCGCGAACGGCTCGAGGAAGCGGTGGACTTCGCGTGCCTCGACGCGATGGTCCAGCGCCGGCGGGCGCTGGGCCTGCCGGCGCCGGTGGCCGATAACGAAGGGGACCGGGAGGAGTTCACGGGGCGCGTGCGCGCCTTCCTCGGCCGCCTGCGCGGCGCGCTCGCGACGGACCTCGGACCGGAGGAGCGGCGGAAGGCCGCGGCGGCAGCCGCAGGGCCCGGCGACGAGACGGCGCGCCTCCTGGCGGTGCAGATCGTCCTG
>JBGPIS010000396.1:0-2861 GCA_041484965.1 Methylomirabilia bacterium | reverse complement strand
AGGGGTACAAGAAGGCCCCGATCGGGGCCGGGCCCTACAAGCTCGTGTCGTTCGTCCCCGGCGTGGAGCTGGTGTTCGAGGCGTTCGAGCAGTACTGGCGGAAGACGCCGAACGTGAAGCGCTTCGTCTTCAAGGTGATCCCCGACGAGTCCACCCGGCTGGCCGCGCTCAAGCGCGGCGAGGTCGACATCGCCTACTCGATCCGCGGCGCGCTCGCGGAGGAGTTGCGGCGGACTCCCGGCCTCACGCTCAATCCCGCCGTCATCCAGGCGACGTTCTGGCTCAACTTCGTCGACCAGTGGGACCCGAAGTCGCCGTGGCACGACAAGCGCGTGCGCCTGGCCGCGAACCACGCGATCGACCGGAAAGCGATCAACGACGCCGAGACCCTGGGGTTCTCGAGGATCACCTGGAGCATCATCCCTTCGACCTTCGACTTCTTCTGGCAGCCGCCGGCCCACCCGTACGATCCCGCCCAGGCCAAGCGGCTCCTTGCCGAGGCCGGCTATCCGAACGGCTTCGACGCCGGCGAGTACTTCTGCGACGTCGCGTACGCCAACCTGGCCGAGGCCGCCGCCAACTATCTCCAGGCGGCGGGCATCCGCGTGAGGCTCCGTCCCCTGGAGCGCGCGGCATTCTTCAAGGAGTGGGGCGAGAAGAAGTTCAAGAACATCGTCCAGGGCGCCAGCGGGGCGTTCGGGAACGCCGCCACCCGTCTCGAAGCCTTCGTGGTATCGGGCGGGACCTACGTCTACGGGAGCTACCCGGACCTCGACGGACTCTTCCGCGAGCAGGCGGCGGAGCTGGACCGGAAGAAGCGCGAGGCGATTCTGCACAAGATGCAGCAACTCATGCACGACAAGGTCATGTTCGCGCACCTGTGGGAGCTGGCCTTTCTCAACGGGACCGGGCCGCGCGTGGCCGAATCCGGCCTTGGGCTGATCCCCGGCCACGCGTACTCCGCGCCCTACGAGGACCTGAGGCTCAAGGCCAAGTGAACCGACGCTTCCTCCTGATCGGCCTCCTCCTGTTGTGGGGCGGGCTCGGGTATCTCGCGCCCCGCGCGGCCAACGCCGCGCCGGAAGGGACGATGACCTGGGGCCTCCACGTGACGCTGGCGTCACGGTGGCTCGATCCCGCCGAGACCGAGGCCCTCATCACGCCCTTCATGATCCTCTACGCGATCCACGACGCCGTGGTGAAGCCCATGCCCGCGGGGCCCAACACGCCGAGCCTCGCCGAGTCGTGGTCGGTGTCAAAGGACGCGCTCACGTACGAGTTCGTGCTGAGGAAGACCGCGAAGTTCCACAACGGCGAGCCCGTCACCGCCGACGACGTCAAGTTCTCGTTCGACCGCTACAAAGGCTCGGCGGCCAAGCTGCTGAAGGAGAAGGTAGCGTCGGTACAGATCGTTGATGCCCACCGCGTGAGCTTCCACCTCAAGGAGCCCTGGCCCGACTTCATGACGTTCTACGGCACCTCGGCATCGGGCGCCGCCTGGATCGTCCCCCGGAAGTACGTCGAGAAGGTCGGCGACGACGGCTTCAAGAAGGCGCCCGTCGGCGCGGGGCCGTACAAAGTGGTGAGCTTCACGCCGGGCGTGGAGCTGGTGATGGAGGCCTTCGACGGCTACTGGCGCAAGACGCCCAGCGTCAAGCGGCTCGTCTTCCGCTCCATGCCGGAGGAAACCACGCGCGCCGCCGCCCTGAAGAAGGGCGAGGTGGACATCGTGTATCTCCTCAGCGGGCCGATCGCCGAGGATGTCAAGCGAACCCCGAACCTCAAGCTGGTGCCCTCGCAGCCCCCGGGAGTCTTCTGGCTCGACTTTCCCGATCAGTGGGACCCGAAGTCGCCCTGGCACGACCGGCGGGTGCGGCTGGCTGCGAGCCTCGCCATCGACCGGCAGGCCGTCAATCAGGCCGAGACGCTCGGCTTCTCCCGGCCCACGGGGAGCATCATTCCAAGAATCTTCGAGTACGCGCTCCCCTTCGACCCGCCGCCCTACGACCCCAAGCGAGCCAAGCAACTCCTCGCCGAGGCGGGCTACCCCAACGGCTTCGAGGCGGGCGACTTCTACCCGTTCCCGCCCTACATCTCGATGGGGGAAGCGCTGGCCGGGTATCTTCAGGCGATCGGGATCCGGACGCAGATCAGGACGATGGAGCGGGCGGCGTTCCTCACCGCGTGGCGAGAAAAGAAGCTCAAAGGGCTCGTGGTCGGCATCACGGGAGCGGCGGGCAACGCGGCCACGCGCCTCGAGGCCTACGTCACCAAGGGCGGGATCTACTCGTCCGGAGTCCTCCCTGAGGTGGAGGACCTCTTCCAGCGTCAGGGCAGAGAGCCGGACCGCGTCAAGCGCGAGGCGCTCCTGCACCAGATCCAGAAGATTCTTCACGAGCGCGTGATCCACGCGCCCATCTACGAGCTGGCGTTCATCTGGGGCGTCGGGCCCCGCGTCGAGGAGTCGGGGGCGGACCTGATCAAGTCGCACGCCTACTCCGCGCCGTACGAGGACCTGAGGCTCAGGAAGCCATGAAACGCTTCATCCTCAAGCGGCTCGCCTACTCCTTCCTCTCGCTCTTCCTCCTGTCGGTGATCATCTTCCTCTTCGTGAGGGTCACCGGCGATCCCGCGGTCCTGCTCGTCGAGCCCGGCGCCTCCAAGGACGACCTCGACATGATCCGCCAGCAGTTCGGCCTCGACCAGCCGCTCATGGTGCAGTACGGCTACTTCATCGCCAGCCTGTTCCGGGGCGACTTCGGCCAGTCGTTCTACTACCGGATGCCGGTGCTGGAGCTGTATATGACCCGCCTGCCGCACTCGCTCCTCCTGGCCGCGGCGGCGATGGTGTTCTCGCTCCT
>JBGPIS010000395.1:0-2864 GCA_041484965.1 Methylomirabilia bacterium | reverse complement strand
GAAGTGGTGCTGGGCCCCGGCTGGCCCGGCATTTTGCTCCATGAGGCCGTCGGGCACGGTTTGGAATCCGACTTCAATCGCAAGAAGACTTCGGCCTTTAGCGGTCTGATCGGACAGAGGGTGGCGAGCGACATCTGCACCGTGGTCGACGACGGGACCATCCCGCTGCGGCGCGGCTCGCTGAACGTGGACGACGAAGGCACGCCGACCGGGCGGACGGTCCTGATCGAGAAGGGGATCCTCACCGGGTACATGCAGGACCGGCTCAACGCGCGGCTCATGGGGATGAAGCCGACGGGAAACGGCCGGCGCGAGTCCTACGCGCACCCGCCGCTGCCGCGCATGACCAACACGTTCATGCTCGCGGGCGAGGACGATCCCGGGGACATCCTGAGATCCGTCAAGCGCGGCCTCTACGCCGTGACGTTCGGCGGCGGGCAGGTGGACATCACGAGCGGCAAGTTCGTCTTCTCGGCGAGCGAGGCCTACCTGATCGAAGACGGGCGCGTGACGGCGCCGGTCAAGGGCGCGACCCTCATCGGCAGCGGGCCCGAGGCGCTGACGCGCGTGTCGCGCGTCGGCCACGATCTGGCGCTCGACGAGGGTGTGGGCACCTGTGGCAAGGGAGGCCAGTCGGTGCCCGTCGGGGTCGGCCTGCCGACGATCCGCGTCGACCAGATGACGGTCGGCGGAACCTCCGTATGAAGACTGATCTCCTCGTCGGGGTACTCAAGCGCGCGCTCGAGCGCGGCGCGACGGCCGCGGACGGCTACGTCGTCGAGGACAGCCACGGGAGCGCCGCGGTGCGGATGGGCGAGGTCGAGATCGTCGCTCACGCCCGCGACCAGCGTCTGTCGCTCCGGGTGTTCGCCGGGCGAGCCGCGGCCGCTGCCTCGACGTCGGACTTCTCACGCGACTCGCTCGAGCGCCTCGTGGACGAAGCCACCTCGCTTGCCAGGGTCACGGCGGAGGACCCGTGCGCGGGGCTGCCGGATCCCGCCGAGCTGATCGGCCACGTTCCCGACCTGGATCTCGAGGACACCCACGGCGGGGAGCCCACGCCGGAGGAGAGGATCGAGATCGCGCGCAAGTGCGAGGCGGCGGCGCTCGAGCACGACCCGCGGATTACCAACTCGGAGGGCGCCGAGTACGACGACGGGCGGACGCGGTACGCGTACGCGACGTCCCACGGGTTTGTCCACGGGTACGGCGCGACGAGCTTCGGGATCAGCGTGTCGCCGGTCGCTGCGCAGAACGGCGAGATGCAGCGCGACTACTGGTACTCGGCCGCGCGCAAGCGCGCGCGCGTCGAAGACCCCGTCGCCGTCGGACGGACCGCGGCGATGCGCGCCGTGAGGCGCCTCGGCGCCCGGAAGATCGACACCGTCGAGGCCCCGGTGATCTTCGATCCGGAGACGGCGGCGAGCCTCGTGCGCTCGATCGCGTCGGCCGCGAGCGGCCCGAGCCTCTACCGGCGCGCCTCGTTCCTGCTCGACCGGCTGGGCACGAAGATCGCCACGCCATCGGTGACGATCGTGGACGACGCGCTGATCCCGGGCGGCCTCGGCTCGCGCCCGTTCGACGGGGAGGGGTTGCCGATGGCGCGCACGGTGCTCGTCGGTGCGGGCGTGCTGGAGACGTACCTGCTCGACACGTACAGCGCGCGCAAGCTCGGGATGAAATCGACGCACCATGCGGCACGCGACGGGAGCGGCGTCTCCGTATCGACGTCGAACTTGATGCTGTTGCCGGGCGGCGCCACACCGGAGGCGCTGATCGCGTCGGTCAAGCGGGGCCTCTACGTGACCGAGTTGATCGGCTTCGGCGTGAACGGCGTCACGGGCGACTACTCGCGGGGCGCCGCGGGGCTCTGGATCGAGAACGGCGAGCTCGCGTACCCCGTCGATGAGGTCACCGTTGCCGGGAACCTCCTCGACATGTTCGCGGCGATCGACGGCGTCGGCAGCGACTTGGTGCTGCGCGGCCGGACTTCGGCGCCGACGCTCAAGGTCGGCCGGATGGTGGTGGCGGGGAACTAGGATGATCATCGACAGCCACTGTCACATCCACGACCCGGCGTTCGCCGATCTGCGCGAGACACTGCGGATCGCGCTCGCCCACGACGTCTGGGGCGTTGTCGCTGTGGGCGGAGACCCCGACACCAACGCGCGGACGCTCGAAGCGGCCGCGGCGGCGCCGAAGTCGGTCTGGGCGTGCCTCGGGTTCCATCCGGACACGCCCTCGCTCACCGACGAGGATCTCGAGCTGGTGGAGGCGCAGGTCTCCAAGCACCATCCGCGGATCGTCGGCATCGGCGAGATCGGGTTGCCCTGGTACTCGCTCGAGGGCGCCGCCGACGCGGCCGGGCTGATGGCGCGTGGCCGCGCGCGTCTCGGGCGGCTCCTCGGCCTCGCGGCGCGCTGGGACCTGCCGGTGGCGCTCCACGCGCCCCACGGCGCCGCGGTCGGCGCCCTCGAGGCGCTGAAGCGGCACCGGATCGAGCGCGCCGTCTTCCACTGGCACAAGGCCCCCGCGGAGGTGACGCGGGCGATCGTGGAGGCGGGCTATTTCGTCTCCGTGACCCCCGAGGTCGTCTACCGCGAGCGCGACCGGGAGTTGGTGCAGTCGGTTCCGCTCGACTCGCTCCTCGTCGAGAGTGACGGCCCCTGGAAGTACCGCGGCGAGTTCGAGGGGCTCCCCTCGGGCCCGTGGTTCGCGAGCCGGGTCGCCGAGGAGATCGCCAAGCTCAAGCAGATGCCGGTCGAGGACGTGATGTTCTGGCTCTCGGCGAACACCTGCCGCCTCTTCGACCTCGTCTGGACTTGAAGCAAGAGCGGCACCCGGTTCCCCTTCCCGACGGCAAG
>JBGPIS010000394.1:0-2877 GCA_041484965.1 Methylomirabilia bacterium | reverse complement strand
CCGAGCTTCTGGAACTTCTGCGGGTCCTTGTGGAATTCGATGATCTCGCGCAGTTCTTCTTTCGCTTCATCGACACCGGCGACATCCTGAAACGTGATTTTGTTTGTTTTGTCCGATATCAGCCGCGCCCGCGCCTTGCCGAACGAGAGGGCCTTCGCGCCGCCGCCCTGCATCTGGCGCATGAAGAAGATCCAGACGCCGATGAAGAGCAGCATCGGCACCCACTGGAGGAAGATCCCGTACCACGGGGTCGAGTCGGGCGGCTTCACCGCGATCCGCACGCCGCGGTCCTTGAGCGTCTTGATCAGGTCCGGGTACTCGACGATATAGGTCCGCAGGGTCTGCGCTCCGTCCTTGAGCGAGTACGTGACGTGGTTGCCGCGAATCACCACTGAGTCCACGCGACCCTGGTCGAGGGCCTTCAGGAATTCGGAGAAATTCGGCTGCTCCTGGCCCCCCTGCTGCGCCCCCTGGAAGACGGTGAACAGCAGGATGACGATGAGGCCGATCACCATCCAGAGCGCGAGGTTCTTGTACACCTGGTTCATTACTCCGCGAGTATATCATCAGGGTCCAATGGCGCGCTGCGTTGCGGCCCCGTCGTCGAGCGCCGCGACGTAGGGCAGGTTGCGGTACAGGCCGCCGTAATCGAGGCCGTAGCCCACGACGAACACGTGCGGGACGGCGAAGCCGACGTAGTCGAGCGCGACCTCCACCCGCCGACGCGCGCGCTTGTCGAGCAGCGCGCACACGCGGAGGCTCTTCGGGCGGCGCGCCGCGAGGGTCTCCTTGAGATACGCGAGCGTGAGGCCCGTGTCCACGATGTCCTCCACGAGGATCACGTGACGCCCCGCGACTGGCGTGGCGACGTCCGCCACGAGCCGCACCTCGCCCGACGAGTCCGCGCCGCCATAGCTCGAGACGGCGAGGAAGTCGGTCGTGAGCTCGATCGGTGTCGCGCGGACGAGGTCCGCCATGAAGAGAACCGCGCCCTGGAGCACGCCGATCAGGAGCGGCGTCCGGCTCGCGTAGTCGCGCGCGATCGTCCGGCCCAGCTCGGCGATGCGCGCCTGCAGCACGCCCTCGCTGAAGAGGATGCGCCCCGGCCGGGGCCCGGCCATCAGCGCGCCGTGACGAAGGTCGAGACCGAGCGGTCGGCCCCGATGCGCGCGGCCGCCTCCTGTGCGGCCTCGCGCGTCGCGAAGGCGCCGACGCGCACGCGGAAGCGGACGTTGCCGGCGCCGTCGGCCTCCACGACGTGGACGTCGTGGCCCGCGGCAGCGAGGCGCACCCGCAGCGCCTCGGCGGGCTCCCGCGTTCGATAGGCGCCCACCTGCACCGTGAATCCCTTTCCGGGCTCGGGGGTTCCGGCCTCGGGCGTCGGCGCCTCGGTTTTCGGCGGCTCGGCCTTCTCGACGCGCGCCGGCTTCGGGGGCTTCGCGGGCGGCGGCGACGTGAGCGGCGCCGTGAGCTCCTGGTAGAAGGTGAGCGTCGGCGGCGCCTCGGCCGCGGGCGCCTCGCGCTCCCTGCTCCGCTCGCGGGGCGCCTTCGCGGTCGTCTCGCGCTTCGAGAACGGGACGCCGGGCCCGTAGTGCCCGGCCATGACGCCGAGAACGAACGTGCCGCCGAGCACGACGAGGCAGCCGACGACGACGAAGAAGGACCCGGCGCCGGCCGCGTCCTTGCCGCCGCGCTGCGGCCGGGACGCCATTACATGGACTCCGGGGCGGACACGCCGAGCAGCTCGAGGCCGTTCCGGATCACGCGGCCGACCGCGGCGCAGAGGGCCAGCCGCGCGAACATGAGCCGGCGGTCGTCCTGGATCACGCGGTGGTTCTTGTAATAGGAGTGGAACGCGCCGGCGAGCTTCTGCAGCCAGTACGCGAGCCGGTGCGGCTCGAGCGCCCGCGCCGCGCCCCGCACGATCTCGGGGTACTGGAGGAGCCGCTTGATGATCGCGAGCTCCTCCGGCTCACGGAGGGGTACCAGGTCGGTCGCCTCGAGCGGCGGAGCGGCGATCCCCTGCTCGGCCGCCTGCTTGCCGATCGACCGGATGCGGGCGTGGGCATACTGGACGTAATAGACGGGGTTCTCGTTCGACTGCCGGGTGGCGACGGCCAGGTCGAACTCGAGCGGGCTGTCGTGCCGCCGCGTGAGGAAGGTGAAGCGCGCGGCGTCGCGGCCGACCTCCTCGAGGAGCTCCTCCATCAGCACGAACTCGCCCCGGCGCTTGGACATGCGCACCGCCTGGCCGTCGCGCAGGAGCGTGACGAGCTGCACGATGAGAACCTCGAACGCCTCGGGCGGATGGCCGAGCGCCTGCATGGCGGCCTTCATCCGGGGCACGTAGCCGTGATGGTCGGGGCCGAATAGGTTGATGACCCGGTCGGCGCCGGCGAACTTCACGCTGTGGTGGTACGCGACGTCCACGGCGAAGTAGGTGACCTCGCCGCTCGTGCGGCGCAGCACCCGGTCCTTGTCGTCGCCCGCCTCCTCGCCGAGCGTGGACGACTTGAACCAGAGCGCGCCGTCCGCCTCGTAGGTCAGGCCGCGGGCGGCGAGCTCGTCGAGGACCTTCTCGGGCAGCCCCCGGTCGCGGACGTCGCGCTGCTCGGAGGCCCACACGTCGAACAGGACGCCGTAGTCGCGGAGGATCCGCCGTTGCCGTTCGACGATCCGCGCGACGGCCCACCGCCCAAAATGCTCGAGCCGCGCGCGCCCGGACAGCGCGGGCATCGGCAAGCCGCCCTCGTAGCGGTAGTCCTTCGCGAGCTCGACGAGGTACTCGCCGGGGTAGCCGTTCTCCGGCAGCGTCGCCGGCTCGCCGAATTCCTGGGCGACGCGCGCCTCGAAGGAGCGCGCGAGGGCCTCGAACTG
>JBGPIS010000393.1:0-2900 GCA_041484965.1 Methylomirabilia bacterium | reverse complement strand
TCGCGGTGCACGACGCCGTAGTGGTGGCCGAGCGCGAAGTCGTACACGACACGCGCCCAGAGCGGGTCGGGGAACCGGTAGGCGGTCGCGTCGCGCACGTCGAGGCTCAGCACGTCGCCGAGCGTCTCCGGCGCCAGGATGAGCTCCCAGATCTGGACGAGATCGCGCACGCCGCGCCGGAACGCACCGACCAAGCGCTCGACGTCCACCGCCGTGGGGGCCGTGGCGAGCGGCGCGGGCTCGCCGAGCGCCGGCACGGGCTCGCTGCCTACGACGCCGAGCCAGAGGGCGTCGTGCCGCTCCATGAGCGTGAAGACTCCGCCCAGCGCCTGCGCCATTACCGACGGCAGCTCGGTCGTCCGGGTCCGCGACTCGATCCGTCGGGGACCGAGCCACGCCTCGGCGACGCAAAACCCGCCCGCGATCGCCGTACCGAGCAGCCAGAGGTCCGTGACGTCGCGGCCGCTCGTGGGCGGGCCCAGATGCCCGAGCACGTGCTCGAGGAGCCGGCGGGACAGCGCGAAGGCGCCCCCGAGCGGATGCCGGAGGCGGCGGCCGAAGAGCGCCCGGACCATCGGCGCGAGAATGAGGCTGGTGATGGTTCCCTCGTAGCGGTGCCGCGCGTAAGCCGGCACCACGAGGTCGGCTTTTTCGTCCCACGCCGGGCGCACGAGACGCTCGATCCACGCCTCGCTGATCGAGGTCACGTCCGCCTCCAGCACGACGAGGACGCGCGCGCCGACGCGCCGGGCCACGTCGAACGTGAGCCGGAACGCCGCGTCGCGGCCCGGCACGCCGTGAAACGGGACGGCCGCGCGCTCGCCGCTCGGCGCCTCGTGCCGCGCCAGGACGAAGGGGACACCGGACTCGGCCAGCACCTCGGGGGTCCGGTCGAACGACCCGGCGTCGGCGTTGACGACCAGCGCCGCCGCGTCGGGAAAGTGCGCGCGAAGGCCGGCCCGCACCGCGGCGACGACCGTCGGCACTGTCGCCGCGTTGTCGTAGGTCGGCAGGCCCACGGCGATCTCCCGCGGCCCCAGCGCGGCGAGTTGCTCGTCGAGCGCCGGCGGCGGCGCGGGAGCCTGGGCGGTGTCCGTCATGGCGCCAGGTGGACCATCAGGGCCAGGTAGTCGAGCAGGTGGCGCGTGACCAGAAACGCGCGGCGCGCGTGCTCGCGTCCCGCGGCGCCCATGCGCGGGATCTGCTCATGGTTGTTCAGCAGGTGGCGGATGCGGAACGCGGCGCCTTCCACCGAGCACACGAGGTAGCCGGTCACGTCGTGGAGGATCTGCTGGGCGAGCCCGCCGGTCGTGCCGCCGATGACCGGCTTGCCCTTCCACATCGCCTCGGCGGCGCCCAGCTCGAACCCCTCCTGCACCGACTTCTGGAGCACGATGGTGGCCGCCCGCTGGAGCGCGTTGATCTGGATGTGGGCGTCGGCCGGCAGCTCGAGGACGGTGATGTCCGCGTCGCCGCGCGCCGCCTCGCGGAGGTCGGCGACGACCTCCCGGCTGTCCGGGTCGTCCTCGGCCGCGCCCGCGAGCACGAGCCGGACGTCGTGATGCTTCTTGACGATCCGGTACGCGTTCACCACGCCGAGCGGATCGTGCCCGCGCGTGAGGGGGCCGACCTGGACGAGCAGCGGCTTGTCCTGGGCCACTCGGAGCGACGCGAGGACGGCCGCGAGCTCCCGGGGAGGCAGATCGCGGTTCCTGTCCGACAGGGGATCGATCGACGGATGGAGGATATACGCGGGCATCTCGAGCCGGCGGGCATACTGCGGCAGCGAGAAGACCGCGGCGTCGAACTGGTTGACGAGCGGCCGGAAGAAGGTCCACGCGCCGTGCTGCGGCGTCGAGCAGTCGAAGTGGCACCACCAGACCCAGCGCCCGGCGGCCCGCTCCGTGACCAGGCTGGCGGGCTGTACGTCGTGGACGACGACGAGGTCGGCGCCCAGATCGAGCTTCCTGGCGTTCAGACGGTTCATCTCGAGGTAGTGGTCGACCCCTTCGGGCGTGAACACCCGCTCGGCCCCTTCCAGCGCCGTCTGAAGCGCCCGGACCGTCAGGTAGTACGCGGAGTCGCCGCCCGTGACCTCCCAGCTGGTGTCGATGCCGAGGTCGTTGAGGATCGGCACCGCCGTGCGGAGGACCTGCGCCGGGCCGCCGCCCACCCGGCCGCCGCTCACGTGCACGAATCGACGGCCGCTCACCCGCTCGGCAAGGCGCTCGATGATGTCCACGGTGCCCTGCGGCGCCACCTGCCGGTACTCCGCGATCCGGCTCACACGTCGTTCTCCTCGAGCGCCGCATCCACGAGGTTCAGCAGGCGGCCCCGGACTCGCTCGAGCGTCGTGAGATAGGCGTCGATCCGCGCGATCTTCTCGGCGAGCGCCTCCATCCCGAGGGAGGTGCGCAGCCACTCGGCGAAGTCGCCTACGGCCCGCCCGCGGCGGGCGCGCGCCGCCACCATGTGCAGGTAGATCGCGCTCGCGTCGACCATCGCGAGCCCGTCGCGGAACTCGCGCAGCGAGACCGCCCGAGGGCCGAGCGGCACCTCGACGAAGTGCGACTGCTGGAAATGGAACCCGCGGGCGAATGGAACGCGGGCCGCTGCTTCGGCGCCGTGCACGTGGTCCTGGACGATCGTCACCAGCTCCTCCCGCAGATCGTCGAGGGTCGGAAACGCGAACGGATCCACCACGGCGAGGCGCTCGGCGAGGACCTGGTCCCGCAGCTCGACCGCGGCCCATCGCGCGAAGTCGTTGCCGTACGCGGTGGTGAACGGACGGTGGCGCAGGAAGTATCCGTACGTGTGGAAGAAGATCGAGTCCGCCGGCGCCTCCCGGACGCACTCGAGCAGCTCGCGCTCGTCCAGCGCGTGGAGATCGAGCGCCTGCC
>JBGPIS010000392.1:0-2906 GCA_041484965.1 Methylomirabilia bacterium | reverse complement strand
GGCTTTCCGAAGAGCGTGTCGTAGAGGCGCACCTCGGCGTCCACGGCGTGCGCCGCGGACACCCAGTGGATGGTGCCCTTCACCTTGCGCCCGCGGGAGTCGCCGCCGCGCGAGTCGGGATCGTACGTGCAGCGCACCTCGGCGATCGACCCGTCGGGAGCGCGCGTGACGGCGGTGCACTTGACGATGTAGGCGTAGCGCAGGCGGACCTCGGTGTCGGGAGCGAGGCGGAAGTACTTCGGCGGGGGAGTCTCGCGGAAGTCGTCCTGCTCGATCCACAACTCGCGGGAGAACGGCACGCGACGGGTGCCGGCGGACGGGTCCTCGGGGTTGTTGACGGCGTCGAACTCCTCGACCTGGCCCTCGGGGTAGTTCTCGATCACGAGCTTCAGGGGCCGCAGCACGGCCATGCGGCGCTGGGCGCGCTTGTTGAGATCCTCGCGGACGCAGTGTTCCAACAACGCGACGTCGACCAGGTTGTCGGCCTTGGCGATGCCGATGCGGTCGGCAAAGTCGCGGAGGGACTCGGGGGTGTAGCCGCGGCGGCGCAGGCCGGCGAGCGTCGGCATGCGCGGATCGTCCCAGCCGGAGACCACGCCGTCCTCGACCAGGGTGAGGAGCTTGCGCTTGCTCATCACCGTGTACGAAAGGTTCAAGCGCGCGAACTCGATCTGGCGCGGGGCGTAGATGCCGAGGGCCTGGAGGTACCAGTCGTAGAGGGGGCGGTGGTCCTCGTACTCGAGGGTGCAGAGGGAATGGGTCACGCCCTCGATCGAGTCGGACTCGCCGTGGGCCCAGTCGTACATCGGGTAGATGCACCACTGATCGCCGGTGCGGTGGTGCGTGGCCCGGCGGATGCGGTACATGACGGGGTCGCGCAGGTTGATGTTGCCCGAGGCCATGTCGATCTTCGCGCGGAGGGTCTTGCCGCCATCGGGGAACTCGCCGGCGCGCATGCGCGCGAAGAGATCCACGCTCTCCTCGACGGGGCGGTGGCGGTACGGGCTCTCGCGACCGCCCTCGGTCAGCGTGCCGCGGTGCTCGCGCATCTCGTCGGCCGTCAGCTCGTCGACGTAGGCCTTGCCCGCCTTGATGAGCTGGACGGCCCACGCGTAGAGCTGCTCGAAGTAGTCGCTGGCGTAATAGAGATGCGGACCCCAGTCGAAGCCGAGCCAGCGGACGTCGCGCATGATCGAGTCGACGTACTCCTGGCTCTCCTTCGTCGGGTTGGTGTCGTCGAAACGCAAGTGGCAGCGTCCCCCGAACTCCTGGGCCAAGCCGAAGTCGAGGCAGATGGCCTTGGCGTGGCCGATGTGGAGATACCCGTTCGGCTCGGGTGGAAAGCGGGTGACGACGCCCGTGAAGCGGCCGGACGCCAAGTCCTCAACGACCTCGTCACGGATGAAGTGCGAAGGCTTGTCCATTGCGAGAATCCTACCATCTTCGGATAGTTACGTATCGAAACGGATACATTGAACCTGGGCTGGGCCTCGGCTATGGTGCCACCGTCATGGCGACGCCAAGTCAGCGCATGCCGCCGCCGCGTCTGTGGCGAATTCCGCGCGTCCGGTATGAAGCGATGGTGCGGAAGGGCGCGTTTGACGAGGACGACCCCGTCGAGTTGCTGGACGGTCTGCTCGTCGTCCGCGAGCCGGAGGGGAGCCGCCACGCGGCCCTCGTCGGCCATATCGGCGGAATCCTCGAGCGCGTGTTCGGCCCCGGCTTTCACGTGCGCGAGGACAAGCCGTTCGCGCTGGATGACGCCTCCGAACCCGAGCCGGATCTCGCCGTCGTTCCCGGCCGCCACCTCGACTACCTCGCTGCGCACCCGACGGCTCCCGTGCTGGTCCTGGAGGTCGCCATGACGTCCCTCGCCAAGGATCGCCTCCGCAAGGGCGGTCTCTACGCGCGCGCCGGGATTGCCGACTACTGGATCGTCAACCTGGTGGACGAAGTCCTGGAAGTCTACCGCGAGCCGACGCGTGCACCGTCGCGGCGCTACGGCTGGAAGTACGCGACCGTCCAGCTCCTCAAGCGCGGCGCCCGCGTCTCTCCGCTGGCCGCCCCACGCGGCCGCATCCGCGTCGCCGACCTGCTGCCGTAAGCTGTCTGCGTTACCGCCGGCGTCGCCTGCCTCTTCGCTCCACGGCGGCGCCCCAACAGGCGAGGAATGCGGTGAGGAATCCGTGCTCCTTGGCGGGTTCGACGGCCAGCGGCGCCAGCGCCATCGCCACCGCGACGGCGACGTGATAGCCCTCTGATCGTGAAGCCGCCGCACGGCGGTACGCGGGGTGCGCCTCGTTGACCCAGACGGTGGATTCGACGAGGCGGCCCAGCTCGGGATCGTCGGGGCGCTCCTCGAACTGGATGCTCAGCCCGTAGCGCGCGGGCCGGCGCGTCCGTGGACCGACGGCGACGTGGCCCTCAGCAGGCGTCGGCACGTCCACTGTCGGCGTGTTGTCGGTGTCGGGCGGCGATGCGTCGGTGTCCTCCGGCTGGCGTGCGGTGCGCTCCGACTCCTCGCGGCGCCCGGCCGGTGACTCGCGCACCGCGAGGAGTGGAGCGCCGTCGTGGTCGCCACCTCCGCCGCCCGCGACGGGGAGACGGCGCTGGCCTCCCGCGCGCTGCTCCACGAGACTCGCGAGGAGCGGGAAGTCGTCGGCGAGGTCGGCGAGCACGGATTCGAGATCGCGCTCCACGGGACGGGCGGCACGCCGCCGCGCGCGCTCCTCTGGCTCGCCGGCCTGACCCCACTCGGCGAGCTGGCGGGACACCGCCTCTTGGATGGCCTTGCGATACGCGAGATACGTTGCTCCGCGGGCGCCGGCGCGGATGAAGTCGGCCTTGTTCAGCGTGAGGCATTCGGCGAGCGCCGGCACCTCGATGAGGCCGCCCACGCAGTCGGC
>JBGPIS010000391.1:0-2930 GCA_041484965.1 Methylomirabilia bacterium | reverse complement strand
CGATCACCGGCTCGCCGGGCCGCCCGGCGTCCTCGCCGCGCTCGAGCGGCTCCAGGGCGAGGACTTCCCCGTGCGCGTCTGGGAGCAGGAGCTCCTGCCGGCGCGCGTGGACGGCTACGAGCGGGGGTGGCTCGACAGCCTGGGGCTCTCGGGCGAGATCGCCTGGACGCCCTTCGAGCGGCGCGCCGGACGGGTCGGCGTCGCGCTCAGGGAGAACGTGGCCTGGCTCCGCGAGAGCGGGGCGGTGCCGGCGCCGATCGACGCCCGCACGAAGAACGTCCTCCTCCACCTCCAGCTCCGCGGCGCCTCGTTCGCCCAGGACCTCACGCGGGTGACGGGACTCGCGACCGCCGACGTGCTGGCCGCGCTCTGGGAGCTCTTTTGGGCCGGGCTCGTCACGCCGGACACGTTCAGCGCGATCGTCGCCAGCACCGCTTCGGCGCGCCGGCCGAGCCCGGCCCGGCTGGCCACGCGCCGTCGCCGGCGCGGCGCCGCACGTGGCGTGCCGACGCACGTGCCCATCGTCGGCCGCTGGAGCGCGCTCCCCGAGGAGGAGCCGCTCTCACCCGAGGAGCGGGACGAAGCGCGCGCCCAGCTCCTGCTCGCGCGCTACGGCGTCGTCGCGCGCGAGCTCGCCCAGGGCGACTGGCCGACGCTCCGCCACACGCTGCTCCGGATGGAGTACGGGGGCGAGGTCGTCCGCGGCTACTTCGTCCAGGGGCTCTCGGGCGAGCAGTACGCGCTGGCCGACGCGCTCGCCGACCTCGACGCGGCGCCGCGCCGCGCCGAGCCGCACGTCCTCGTCAACATGGTGGACCCGGCGAACCTCTGGGGCCGCGTGCTGGCGCTCACGCGCGGTGACGGCGCGCGCGCCGCGGCGCCGCGCCTCCCCCAGAACTGGCTCGTCTTCCGCGAGGGCCGGCCCGTGCTGCTCGCCGAGGGTCAGGGACGCGCGCTCACGCCGCTGGCGGGCTGGGAGGCCGTGGACTTCGCCGGCGCGATCGGGGCCCTGCAGACGGTGATGGAGCGGCCGCTCGCGCTGCGTCCCGTGCGGCGGCTCGAAGTCCTCACGTGGGACGGCCGGCCGGCGCGCCAGAGCGAGGCGTTCGACGCGTTCGTTCGCGCCGGGTTCACCGCCGACGGTCCGCGGCTCAGCTGGGACGGGTACCCCGGCCCGCGGTCCGTACGCTGACGGCGCGGGGCCAGCTAGGGCGACTGGACGCGGCGCGGCGGGTCGACGGAGGCCGGCTCGCTCACTTCTTCGCGGCGTCCGGCCTCGCGCGGCCCGGGACGCTCGTCCTGCTTGGCCCTGAGCTTCGCCACCAGATCCGGGTAGCCCGTGCGCTGGATGATCGCGTTGAACTGCGAGCGGTAGTTGGCGACGAGGCTCACGCCCTCGATGTGGACGTCGTAGGCGCGCCAGCGGTCGCCCTTCCGAAACATGCGGTAGTCCACCGGGATCTCCGTGCCCTGCCTGGTCACGATCCGGGTCCTGACGATCGCCAGATCGCCGTCGATGATCTCTCCGGCATACTGGATCGTCTCGCCGGAGTAGCCCTCGATCTTCGTGATGTACGAGTGCTCGAGGAGGTCGCCGAAGAGCCGGACGAATTCCGCGCGCTCCGCCGGCGTGCGCCCCTGCCAGTGGCGGCCGAGGCTCCGCTGCGAGATCTCCGTGAAGTCGAAGATCTCGCCGGCGATCGCGCGGATCATCGTGCGGCGCTGCGCCGTCTTCGCTTCCGTCTTGAGCTCGCGATCGGACAGGGTCTTGAGCACGAGGTCGATGGAGCGGCGGAGCTGATCGGTGGGCGGCCCGGCGGCCGCAGCGTCCGGCGCGAGGAGCGCCAGCACGGCCGCGAGGGCGATGAGCGCGCGAATCATCCCGTCGCCATCCTATACCGCCGGGCCGCGTTCGGGGGTATCCTTCCTCCGTTTCCCGCGAAAGGAGCGTCCCAACCGACCATGAGCGACCGGCTGAAGGGCAAGATCGCGATCGTGACGGGCGCCGGCTCACGCGGGCCGGGCCTCGGCAACGGCAAGGCCGCGTCCATTCTCTTCGCCCGCGAGGGGGCGCGCGTGCTCTGCGTCGATCAGGTGCTCGCGCGCGCCGAGGAGACCGCCGGCCTGATCCGCGGCGAGGGCGGCGAGGCCGCGGCATTCGCCGCCGACGTGACGCGCGCCGCCGAGTGCGAGGCGATGGTCGCGGACGCGATCCGGCGCTGGGGCGGCCTCGACATCCTCCACAACAACGTCGGCATCGAGTCGCGCCAGGACCTGATGGAGACGCAGGAGGACGACTGGGACCGCGTCATGGCGGTGGACCTCAAGTCCATGCTCCTCGCGACGCGCGCCGCCGTGCCCGCGATGGAGAAGCGCGGCGGCGGCGCCGTCGTCTGCGTCTCGTCGGTCGCGGGGCTCCGCGGCCACGGCCGCACCGCGTACGCGACGGCGAAGGCGGGCGTGATCGGCTTCGTCCGCTCCGTCGCGGTCCAGCTGGGCCCCAAGGGGATCCGCGTCAACGCGATCGCGCCGGGCGCGGTCTGGACCCCGATGGTCGAGAACCTCGGCCAGGAGATGCGCGAGCGCCGGCGGCGCGCGAACCCGCTCGGCACCGAGGGCACGGCCTGGGACGTCGGCTGGGGCGCGGTCTATCTCGTGAGCGACGAGGCGCGCTGGGTGACGGGCCAGACGCTCGTCATCGACGGCGGTATCACCATGACGACGCGCGAAGGATCGCTCGGCGCGTGAGGATGGGGGCGGCGGGAGGACCGTCCATGCAGCGCTTCGGCCCGGTCAACCCGCTGAAACACGGGTCTCACAAGGCCCGCACCGCCACCCCCATCCTCACGTGCGTGCTCGCGCTTCTCTTGGTCATCGGCGCGGCCTGCGCCAGGGTCTCCGACATCGAGTGGGAGAGCCCCGTGGCGCGG
>JBGPIS010000390.1:0-2942 GCA_041484965.1 Methylomirabilia bacterium | reverse complement strand
CTGCTGCGCGCCGTGTTCCTCCCCTGGCCCGTGAAGCTCCCGCTCGAAGCGGCGGCGCTCGTGCTGGTCGGGGTCACGGTCGCGCTCCTCTTCAGGGGGACGCCTGAACTCCAGCAGGCGGCGCGGCTCGAGACGCGGCCCCCGGCGGTAAGCGAAGCGCCACCGCGTCCGGCGTCCGAGCCCAAGGCCGCCGCGCCCGAGCCCAAGCCCGTGGTGCCCGCGCTCCAGCCGGCGGCGCCTCAATTCGCCGCGCCAGCGCCATCCGCCACGCCAGCGCTGGCGCGGGAGAAGAGGGCCGTGCCCGCCGAGCCTGAAGTCACCTCGCGCCTCCTGGCAAAGCCCGAGCAGGTACCGCCCGTCGCCGATAAGCGAAACGCGCGGGAGTCGCGCGACGCTCCGGGCAAGCGCGAGGAGCGCGATGCGACGTTCAGGGACGAGGCGAGCGCGGTGCGGCGCCAGGACGCGGCCAAATCCGCGCCGGCTCCTGCCGCGACGGCCCCGCCCCCGCCGGCGCCCACTCCACCGGCGGCGGCGCCGCCACGCGTGTTAGTCCCGGCTGCGCCGGCCCCGGCGGCGCCCGGAGAGAAGAAGGCTACCGAGGCGCCTGGCGGCATCGTCGCCGGGCAGGCGCGGCCTAGCGCGAAAGAGAGCGCGGGCTCCGACGTGGCGGCCCAGCGCCTCTCCGCCGCGCGCGTGGCGCCGGCAGCGCTCGACGTCATGGGCCGGCTGTCCGTCGCCGACCGTGACGCCGCCCTGCGCGCGCTCGCCGACCTCGTCGCCAGGGCGGGCGGCCGCGAGGTCGCGCGGCGCGCGATGCCGGACGGGCTCACGATCGAGCTCGCCATCCCGCGCGCAGCGTGGCCCGAGTTCTCGCGCGAGTTGGCGCGGCTCGGGCGCTTCACGCCCGAGTACCAGGCGGGCGAGCTGCCCGACGACGTTCGCGTGGCCCTCCGCCTCACCGACTGATCGCCGCTTCCGGAAACCCCGCGCGCGGAAACCCCGCGCGCTGACACCCGCCGGTTCCCCGGGAACTTCACCGGCGCTCCCCTGTCTAACCGGGCAAGAGGCCGAACCCGGCCAGAACAGGGGGAACACAACAATGTGGACACGACTGATCGCTCTCACATTGCTCACCGTCTTCGCGACGTCCGAGGTCGCCCTGGCGGCGCCGCTCGGCGTCACGCGCGAGGACCAGAAGGACGTCATGGTGACGATCTACAACGGCAACCTCGGGCTCGTGAAGGACGTGCGCGAGGCGCGCTTCCCCGCGGGCGTGACCGAGGTTCAGTTCATGGACGTGGCCGCGCAGATCGACCCGACGACCGTGCATCTCAAATCGCTCACCGATCCCGCGGGGCTCAAGATCCTCGAGCAGAACTACGAGTACGATCTTCTGACGAGCCAGAAGCTCATGGAGAAGTACGTCGGCAAGAAGGTCCGGCTCTACCAGGGCGACGGCACCTTCCACGACGCCACGCTGCTCTCGACCAACGGGCCGATCTTCGAGATCAACGGCCAGATCCACATGGGCTCCTACGGGCGCCTCGTGCTCCCCTCGCTCCCCGAGAACCTCGTCGCCCAGCCGACGCTGGTTTGGTTGCTTCGCAGCCAAACCCCGAAGCCCCAGCGCGTGGAGGCGTCCTATCTCACGGGCGGGATCAGCTGGAAGGCGGACTACGTGATGGTGATCAACGCCGCCGACACGCTCTCCGACCTCACGGGCTGGGTCACGATCGACAACAAGAGCGGCGCCACCTACAAGAACGCGGCGCTCAAGCTCGTCGCGGGCGACGTCAACCGCGCCCAGGACGGGCGCCGGAACGCGCGCGCGATGGAGCTCGCGGCCAAGTCCGTGGGCGCGGCCGACGCGAGCCGCGAGTTCCAGTCCGAGGGGTTCTTCGAGTACCACCTCTACACGCTCGACGGCCGGACGACGCTCAAGGACAACCAGACCAAGCAGCTCTCGCTCATGGCGGCGGCCGAGGTGCCGGTGGTGAAGCACCTCATGTACTACGGCGCCCAGGACTACTACCGGAACGCCTACGGCATGCCGATCTCGAACCAGAAGGTCGCCGTCTACCTCGAGATCAAGAACAGCGAGGAGAACCGGCTCGGCCTCCCGCTGCCGAAGGGCAAGATCCGTGTCTACAAGGCCGACCGCTCGGGCAGCCAGCAGTTCATCGGCGAGGACTGGATCGACCACACGCCGAAGGACGAGCACGTCAAGATCAAGATGGGCGACGCCTTCGACGTCGTCGGCAGCCGCCTCCAGAAGGACTGGAAGAAGATCGCGTCGAACCTCTACGAGGTCGAGTGGGAGCTCGCGCTCCGCAACCACAAGAAGGAGGACCAGACGGTGACGGTGATCGAGCCGGTGCCCGGCGACTGGCAGGTCCTCACCTCGACCCACCCGTTCGAGAAGGTCGAGGCCCACACCCTGAAGTACGAGATCGCCGTGCCGAAGGAGGGCGCCGCGAAGCTCACCTACCGGGTGCGGATCCGCTACTGATGCCGAATTTCTTTGGGAGCGGGCGGGATGGCGCGGTCAAATAGGATGCGTGGAGCCGCTGTTGAGCGAAGAAGCCGCCCTCGTGCTGGCGACGCTCACCGCCTGCGGCCTCCTCGTCCTCGGAACCCTGGAGCTCATCTGGCCGACTCGGCCGCGCCGCGCGGGCGGCCCCACCCGCGAGCCGCGCCGCGCCTATCGACCATCGCCGCCCGTCGCGGAGGCTCGCTCGCCGCAGCGGTTGGAGGTCTCCCCGGCGGAAGATCGCGCGTCGGTCGCGCTCCGGATCGGCCGGACGCTGCTGGAGCGGGCGCTGGCCGACCCGAACCCCGCCTCCGACCCGCGTCTCCGGATGATCTGCCGGGCGATCGCCTGCCTCAATCGCGGTCTCGAGACGGCGCCTGGGGACCTACGGCTCAGGGAGACCCTCGCCGCG
>JBGPIS010000389.1:0-2943 GCA_041484965.1 Methylomirabilia bacterium | reverse complement strand
CGCCGGGAAGCGCCGCAAGACTAAGCGCCGAGGTAAAGGCGCTTGACCTCCGGGTCCGCCAGGAGCGCGGTCCCCGCCCCCTCGAAGCGGTTGCGCCCCAGCTCGAGCACGTAGCCGCGGTCGGCGATCGCGAGCGCGCGCCATCTAGTCGCGGAACTCCTGGTCGAGGATCTCCCGGATGAAGCGGTCGATCGAAACGGGATAGAACCGCACGTCGGGCGAGACGATCACGCCGGTGTTGATGACCTCGCGCTGCGCCAGCTCCTCCAGCACCCGCTCGATGTGACCCTGCGGGTCGCGCGCCTGCCGGCGGATGTTCAAGTCTTCGCTCTCGAGCGACACGCGCGAAGCGTAGCGGAAGCTGAACATGCGGGCGACGATCCGCCGGTCCATCAGCTCCGTCTCTCCGAAGATCTCCCCGTAGGTGGGCCCCTCGCTGGGGCCGGGCGCGATCACCAGCCGCGGCGAGACCTTGATGCGCCCCCGCACCTCCACCGAGCGGTTCGGCTGATCGCGCTCAGGCCCGACGAGGATGTAGGGCAGCACGTGATAGCCGCTGATGATCCCCGTGAGCGGCTTCCGCACCACCCGCGTCTCGTCGAAGACGTGGCGGAGGAACTCCGAATCTTGCCACTCGCCAGCCATGGGATGTAGTGTACCAACTGCATGGACCAGGGACCGCACGCCGCCGCGAGCCCGGCCCCCGCCGGAGTCAAGGAATGGGTCCACACCTGCGAGCGCTGCGGCGAGCGGATGGAAGAGCGGCAGTGCAAGATCATTTGCAACAACTGCGGATCCTGTCGGGATTGTGGCGATCCCTGATCGTTATTTCCCGCCGTGGCTTGACGTGACTTTCGTCAGATAGACTCCAAGCGCCACAACACAGAGAGCGCCGACCGCACAGACGAGCTCCCGCCCGCCGCCAGCGATACAGAACAGTCCTCCAAGGATCCCGACCACGACGCAAGTAGCGCCGGCTACCCGCCACCAGTTCGGCGGACTCAGCTCATTCGGCCTTCGTCTTCTCCGCAGTCCATAGGAAGACAAGAACGCAAAGAGCAGCCCAAGGAAAGCGGCAAACCAAGACTCTGTCGTCAGCCGAGCCTTGGGGTCCCCTGGAGCGGAGACTTCCGGTTCTGCAGGCAGGTAGACCACCAAGAGCTTGTCGCCTACCTTGAGAAATCCCCCCGGGGGGGCGTGTCAGCGTCAGGCCACTTACGGCCTAGATTAGATCACCGCGATCGCCTCGACCTCGATCATCCAGTCCGGATGCGCCAGCGCGCACACCTGCACCAGCGTCGAGGCCGGGGGCGTCTTGCCGAAGACCTCCCCGCGGATCGCGCCGAAGTCGGCGCGGTAGCGGACGTCGGTCAGGTAGGTGTTGATCTTGACGACGCTCTGCGCCGTGCCGCCCGCGGCCTTCACCTGCGCCACGACGGAGCGAAACGCCTCGCGCGCCTGCGCCTTGAAGTCGCCCGGATGGGCGGCGCCCCCCTTCTTGTCGTAGGCGACCTGCCCGGAGACGAACACGACCGACTGGGCGCCGCTCACCCGGATCGCCTGGCTGTAGGTCGGCGGGTCGAACACGCTCTTCGCCGCGATCTTCTCGATCTTCACCATCGTCTCTCCCTCCGCCCTCGCGGGCTATAATCCGTCCCCCATGCCGTCCGCGTCCGACCGCTCCTGGGCCGTCTTCCCCGCGGGCTCGCTCGGGGAGTATAACCTTCCGCGCGAGCTCTCGGTCGTGCTCGCGCGCGGCGAGGGCGCCAGCGTCTGGGATACCGACGGCCGCGCGTACACCGACTTCACCATGGGCTGGGGCTCGGTGCTGCTCGGCCACGCGCATCCCGCGATCGTCACCGCGGTGCGCCGCCAGGCCGGGCTCGGCTCGAACTTCGCGTCCGTGAGCGCGCCCGCGCTCGAGCTCGCCGAAGAGCTCGCGCGGGCCGTGCCCTGCTGCGAGCGCCTCCGCTTCTGTGCCTCGGGCACCGAGGCGGCGGCATACGCGGTGCGTCTGGCGCGCGCCTTCACGGGGCGATCCAGGATTCTCAAGTTCGAGGGCGCCTACCACGGCGCCAACGAGATCGGCACCGTGAGCCTGTTCCCGCGGCGGCTCCTCGACTTCCCGCGGGGCGAGCCCACCTCCGCGGGCGTGACGGCGGGCGCCGTCGCCGACATCCTCGTCGCGCCCTACAACGATCTGCGCGCGGCGTCGGCCATCCTCGAGGCCCATCGACGCGACCTCGCCGGCGTCATCGTCGAGCCGCTCCACCGCTGCACGCCGCCCCGGCCGGGGTTCCTCGAAGGGCTCCGCGAGCTGACGGCGGAGCTCGGCGTCCTCCTGATCTTCGACGAGACGGTCACGGGCTTTCGCCTGGCGTACGGCGGCGCCCAGGAGTACTACGGCGTGCGGCCCGACCTCGCGACCTTCGGCAAGGCGCTCGGCGGCGGCGCGCCGATCGGCGCCGTCGCCGGTCGTGCCGACGTGCTCGACCTCGTCGCCGAGAGCCGGCTCGGCGAGGATCGCTACGTGTGGTTCGCCTCGAGCGGCGGCGGCAATCCCGTCTCCGCGGCGGCGGCCCTCGCGACGCTCGCCGAGCTCCGGAAGCCGGGCACGTACCCGCGGCTCTTCGCGCTCGGCGAGTCCCTCCGCTCGGGGCTCCGCGCGGCGCTCACGGACGAGGGCGTGACGGCGCACGTCCAGGGCCTGGGGCCGCTGGCCGCCGTCGTCTTCACCGACCGCGAGGTGGTGGACTACCGGAGCGCCTTCGCCTCGGACCGGACACGGGCGCGCGCGTTCCTGCTAGGCCTCTTCCGGCGCGGGATCTTCCTGAACCCGATGTCCACCAAGCTCTACCTCTCGCTCGCCCACACCGACGCGGACATCGCACGCTTCCTCGAGATCGCGCGCGCGACGCTGCGCGAGGACTGCCGGGGTGGCTG
>JBGPIS010000388.1:0-2950 GCA_041484965.1 Methylomirabilia bacterium | reverse complement strand
GGGGGCGGCGCGGATCTCCTGACGAGCGCCGTGCTCCACGAGGAGTGCGCGCGCTCGCGCTCGGGCTCGTTCGCGATGGCCGTCGGTGTCCACACCGACATGGCGTCGCCCCACCTCTACTGGACGGGCAGCGAGCCCCTCAAGGAGAAATACCTGCCCGCGATCTGCCGCGGCGAGAAGCTCTGCGCGATCGCGGTGACGGAGGCCGGCGGCGGGAGCGACGTCGCCGCCATCCGGACGCGCGCCGTCCGCGAGGGCGACCACTACGTGCTGAACGGCTCGAAGATGTTCATCACCAACGGCGCGCTGGCCGACATCTACTTCGTCGCCGCCCGCGTCGAGCAGGGCGACGAGCGGCGCCGGCACCAGGGCATCTCGATGTTCCTGGTCGAGCGCGAGACCCCGGGCTTCGCCGTGAGCCGCACGCTCGACAAGATGGGGATGCGCGCCTCGGACACCGCCGAGCTCGCCTTCCAGGACATGCGCGTGCCCGCCGGGAACCTGCTCGGGCGCGAAGGCGTCGGGTTCTACGAGGTGATGCGCGTGTTCCAGCGCGAGCGGCTCGTCGCCGGGCTCCACGCCGTCGCCATGTCGGAGCGCGCGCTCGAGGACACGATCGCCTACGTGCGCGAGCGCCAGGCCTTCGGCGGGCCGCTCGCGGGCAAGCAGGTTGTCCGCCACAAGCTGGCCGACCTCGCGACGCTGATCGAGGCCGGACGCTGGCTCACCTACGCCGCGTGCCTCAAGTACCAGGCGGGCGAGGAGGCGGTGAGCGAGATCTCGATGGTCAAGCTCTTCACCGCCGAGATGGTCCAGAAGGTCGCGTACGACTGCGTGCAGCTCCACGGCGGGTACGGTTACATGCGCGAGTACGCGATCGAGCGGTTCGCGCGCGACGCGCGGCTGCTGTCGATCGGCGGCGGCACCAGCGAGATCATGAAGGAGATCATCGCCAAGGCGCTCTTGCCCTGAGCGCGCCCGACTTCGTCGCGATCGGCCACGTCACGCTCGACCGCGTCGGCGAGACGACGCGGCCGGGCGGCGCCGCCCTCTTCGCCGCCGTTACCGCCCACCGGCTCGGCCTCTCCGTCGGCCTCCTGACCAGCCACGCCGACGACTTCCCGCTCGACGCGATCCCGTCCCGGATCGAGGTGGTGAGCCTCCCGGCGGGAGAGACGACGCGGTTCGAGCACAGCTACGCCGGCGGGGGTCGCGCCTCCCGCGTCGCCGGGCTCGCCCGCCCGCTGACCGCGGCGGACGTTCCCCCAGACTGGCGCGACGCCCCGCTCGCGCTGCTCGCCCCGGTGCTCGACGAGGTGGACCCGCTGCTCGCGGCGGGCTTCACCGAGGGCGCCGTCGGCGCCGCCGCCCAGGGCTGGCTCCGCGCCGTCGGACGGGACGGCTCGGTGAGTCCGCGAGCCTGGGAATCGTCACGCATGTTCCTGGACAAGGTTCAGGCGCTCTTCCTCTCCCGCGAGGATGTTCGGGGCCAGGAGGGAGGCGTGCTCGCGTGGCTCCAGCGCGTGCCCATCGGCGTCCTCACCGCTGACCGCGACGGCGCGCTCCTCTTCGTGAACGGCGATCGCTACGAGGTCCGGCCCCGGCCGGCGAGCGAGGTAGATCCGACGGGGGCAGGCGACGTCTTCGCCGCGACGTTCCTCATCGAGTATCAGCGCACCGGCGACGCGTGGCAGGCCACGGCCGCCGCGGCGTGCGCGGGCTCGCTCGCCGTCGAGGGCGAGGGGTGGTCGGCCGTGCCCGATCGCGCGGCGCTCGAGGCGGCGGTCACCGCCTATCTCGACCGCGACTGACACGCCGCGGTTGACACGTCTTCGCTCCGGGGACTAGGCTCTCTCTGTGGCGGCCGGTCGCGCGATCCAGGTCACGGCAGGCACGGTGCTCGTGTCCGAGGCGCCCAAGGAGACCGCATGAAGATCTTTCTCGATACCGCGAGTGTGGCCGAGATCAAGGAAGGCGTCGCGCTCGGCGTCGTGGACGGCGTCACGACCAATCCGTCGCTGATCGCGAAGGAGAAGCGCCCCTTCCGGCCGCTCGTCGAGGAGATCTGCGCGATCGTGCCCGGCGACGTGAGCCTCGAGGTGGTCGCGACCGACTTCGAGGGCATGGTGAAGGAGGGCCAGGAGCTCCGCCAGATCGCGGACAACGTCGTCGTGAAGTGCCCGCTCACCAAGGACGGGCTCAAGGCGGTGAAGTACCTCAGCGGCAAGGGGATCCGCGTCAACCAGACGCTCTGCTTCTCGGCGACCCAGGCGCTGCTCTCGGCCAAGGCCGGCGCCTCCTACATCAGCCCCTTCCTCGGGCGCCTCGACGACATCGCCGCGGTCGGCATGGACCTGGTCCGCGACATCTGCGAGATCTACCGCGTCCAGGGCTTCAAGACGCAGGTGCTCGCCGCCTCGATCCGCAACCCGCTCCACGTCGTGGACGCCGCCAAGGCCGGCGCGCACGTCGTGACGCTCCCGTTCGCCGTGCTCGAGCAGCTCATGAAGCACCCGCTGACGGACATCGGCCTCAAGAAGTTCCTCGACGATTGGGCGAAGCTCGGCGAGAAGATCTAGCCTCGCCGCTGACGCTGCCGCTGGGCGAGCAGTGGCCGGGAACGGGGTGCCCTCCGAGACCCGTAGCCTCTGGGCGTCATCTCGCCGCGGACTGTGGGAATCGGCCTGGCGTACCGAGTGCTAGCGTGGTCGAGGAGGGCACCCGCTCCCGGCCACGCGATCGCCGAACGCAAAGCCAGCGGCGAGGCTAGAGCTTCGAGCGGACGTCTTGGGCGAATTTCTCGTAGATTGAAGTCATGTCGGCGAGATCGCGGGCGCGCGACTCGAGGATGACGTGGCTCACGCCGAGCCCGGCGAGGGCCTTGATCTCGCCGACGAGGGCGCCGGCCTCCTGCTTCGCCGGGAGCCCCAGGCGCGCGCTGAGCGTGAGC
>JBGPIS010000387.1:0-2985 GCA_041484965.1 Methylomirabilia bacterium | reverse complement strand
GCGTTCGACATCTTCTCCCGCCTGCTGAAAGAGCGGATCATCTTCCTGCCGACCTTCATCGAAGACGAGCTGGCGAACCTCGTGATCGCCCAGATGCTCTTCCTCGAGGCGGAGGACCCGGACAAGGAAATCTTCCTCTATATCAACTCGCCCGGCGGGTCGGTGACGGCCGGGATGGCGATCTACGACACGATGCAGTACGTCAAGCCCGGGATCTCGACGATCTGCATGGGCCAGGCGGCCTCGATGGGGGCGCTGCTGCTCTGCGCCGGCGCCAAGGGCAAGCGCTTCGCCCTGCCGCACGCGCGGATCATGATCCACCAGCCGCTCGGCGGCGTGCAGGGTCAGGCCACGGACATCGACATCCAGGCCCGGGAAATCCTCCGGATGCGCGAGGAGCTGAACCACATCCTGATCCACCACACCGGCCAGTCCATGGAGAAGATCCAACGGGACACCGACCGGGACTTTTTCATGACGGCCGAGCAGGCCAAGGAATATAGAATCATCGATGAAGTGATCTCGTCGAAGCCGACGACCCGGGCGGTGACCGAGCCCACGGCCTTGGTCGGCCTGACGACGAAGTAGGGAGCGGATGGCCAGACCGCGCGAAGGCAACGGGACGCTCAAGTGCTCGTTCTGCGGCAAGAGCCAGAACGACGTCCGCAAGCTCATCGCCGGGCCGACGGTCTACATCTGCGACGAGTGCATCGAGCTCTGCAACGACATCATCGCCGAGGAGTGGGAAGAGGAGAAGTCGCGGGAGATCCGCGGCCTCCCCAAGCCCTCCGAGATCAAGGACCTCCTCGACCAGTACGTGATCGGCCAGGAGCGGGCCAAGAAGGTTCTGGCGGTCGCGGTCCACAACCACTACAAGCGGATCGAGTCGGTGCGCGAGGCGGGCGACGTCGAGCTGCAGAAGTCGAACATCCTCCTGATCGGCCCCACCGGCTCGGGCAAGACGCTGCTCGCGCAGACGCTGGCCAAGATGCTGCGCGTGCCGTTCACGATCGCCGACGCGACGACGCTCACCGAGGCGGGGTACGTCGGGGAAGACGTCGAGAACATCATTCTGCGACTGCTGCAAGCCGCGGACTACGACGTGGAACGCGCCGAGCGAGGCATCGTCTACATCGACGAGATCGATAAGATCGCGCGCAAGTCGGAGAACCCGTCGATCACGCGCGACGTCTCGGGCGAGGGCGTGCAGCAGGCGCTCCTGAAGATCCTCGAGGGCACCGTGGCGAACGTGCCGCCCCAGGGCGGCCGCAAGCACCCGCACCAGGAGTTCATCCAGGTCGACACCTCGAACGTGCTCTTCCTCTGCGGCGGCGCGTTCGTGGGGCTCGAGAAGATCGTCGAGTCGCGCGTGGGGCGCTCGGGCATGGGCTTCGGCGCCGAGATCAAGAGCCGCGAGGAGCGGCGGGTGGGCGACCTCCTGGTGATGATCCAGCCGGAGGATCTGCTGAAGTACGGACTCATCCCCGAGTTCGTGGGCCGGCTGCCCGTCATCGCGACGCTCCATGACCTCGACGAGTCGGCGCTGACGCGCATCCTCCGGGAGCCGAAGAACGCGATCGTCAAGCAGTACCAGAAGTACTTCGAGCTCGAGAAGGTGCGCCTCAAGTTCACCGACGACGCGGTGGTGGCCATCGCGAAGGAGGCCCTCAAGCGCGGCACGGGCGCGCGCGGGCTCCGGTCCATCCTGGAAGAGGTCATGCTCGAGATCATGTACGAGCTGCCGTCCATGCAGGGACTCAAGGAGTGCATCGTCACGCGCGAGGTCATCGTGAACCGCGAGCGTCCGCTCCTGGTTTCGGAAGCGCAAGAGCAGTCGGCGTAGCCTGAGCGGCACGCTCTTCGTCGTCGCGACCCCGATCGGCAACCTCGAAGACCTTACCCTGCGCGCGCTCCGCGTCCTGAAGGAGGCCGACCTCGTCGCCTGCGAGGACACGCGGCGAACGCGCGCGCTGCTCTCGCACTGCGGCATCCACGTGCCGACGCTCAGCTACTTCGAGCACAACAAGCTCGCGCGGGGGCCGCAAATCTTGAGGATGCTCGAGGCGGGGAAGTCCGTGGCGCTCGTGACCGACGCGGGCACGCCGGGCATCTCCGATCCGGGCTTCCTGCTCGTGCGCGACGCGCGCGCCCGGGGGATCCCCGTGGTGCCGGTGCCCGGGCCGTCGGCGCTGGTCGCCGCGCTCTCGGCGTCGGGGATCCCGGCCGACCGGTTCGTGTTCGACGGCTTCCTGCCGGTGAAGCCGGGCAAACGGCGGAACCGGCTGACGGCGCTGCGCGAGCTCGAGACGACGCTCGTGGTGTACGAGTCGCCGCACCGGATCGTGGCGGCGCTCGAGGCGATCCGTGAGGTGTTCGGCGACGTCGAGCTCGTCGTCGGGCGCGAGCTCACCAAGCAGTTCGAGGAAATCGTGCGCGCCACGCCGACGGCCCATCTCGAGCGTCTCGCGGCGCAGGGGGCGCGCGGCGAGTTCGTGCTGGTCATTCCCGCCCGCTGAGGCTACGCCGCACGGGCGGCACGCAGTACGGCACTGGTGCTACACTCCGATCATGCCCGCGAAGAATCCACGGCTGAATGTCGTCCTGGAGCGGCCTCTCTACGAGGCGCTGGAGCGTCTGGCGCGGCGGGAGGGCACGTCGCTGTCGTTGAAGGCGAGGGACCTGCTTCGCGAGGCGCTCGAGACCTACGAAGACCTCGTGCTGGCCGAGATGGCCGACGAGCGTGAGCGCACGTTCGACCGTAGGAAAGCCCTCACGCATGAGCAGGTGTTCGGTGCGCTGAGACGGAAGCGGCGCTGAGTGCCGTTTGAGGTCGTCTTTCACGCGGCTGTCCCAGGCGAGGACCTTCCGGGGATACCGGCGAACGTGCGGCGACGTCTCGATCGCGCCATCCGGACGCGCCTGGCGATGAGGCCGCAGCAGTACGGCGCCCCATTGCGGGGCTCACTCCGCGGACAGTGGAAGCTG
>JBGPIS010000386.1:0-2996 GCA_041484965.1 Methylomirabilia bacterium | reverse complement strand
CGAGTGGCCGGCCAGCGCCATTCGCCGCCAGCCGAGCGCGTCCATCAGCGCCTCGAGGTCGGCGGCGAAGTCCTCGGTCGCGTAGGCGGGCGGCGTGGACCACTGACTCTCGCCGTGCCCGCGCTGGTCGAGCGAGACCACATGGAACCGGTCGGCGAACGCGGGCGCAACCAGGTCGAACCAGTGGGCGTGCGCGGCGCCGCCGTGCAGGAAGCAGAGGGCTGGATTTCCGGAAGCGCCCCACTCGAGGAGCGAGAGGTCCAGGCCGTTGATGCGGAGCACGCGCTTCTTCGCGGTCTCGCAGCCGAAGCCGAGGTCGGGCATGCGAGCAGAATTGTATCCGTAAAAGTTTTTCTTGGTACGCTTTGACCCGGGCAGTATGGTCGAGACAAGGGCAATGCAAGAAGCCGAAGCGCCGGCGTCAGGACGACGACACCTCTTGGACGGCGGCTTTGCGCTCCTCCTTCTGTCCTTCGCGATCGTCACGGGCTACTTGATCCTCTCCCCGTCCGATCTGCGCGCGACGACGCTCGCGCGCCCCCCGGTCCCCCCGATGTTGCGGCCGACGCTCGAGAAGCCCCAGCCGGCGGGAGGTCCCACCTGGGGCGCCACCGTCAGGGGCCGCGTGCTCGATGCCGAGCGCCGGCCGGTCGAGGGCGCGTCCGTGGTCGCAGGCGGCGCCGAGCATCGGACCGACGCCGACGGCGCCTTCAGCCTGAAGGGCGTGCCGTCCGCCGCGCCGCTCCTCGTCAAGATGCCCGGCTTCGAGAAGGTGAGCGTGGAGCCGCGAAAGGGCGCCGTCGAGGTCGTGCTGAAGCCGCAGGTCGTCAAGGCGGCCTACCTCACCTACTTCGGCGTCGGCGACCGCGGCATCCGGAGCCGCGTGCTCGACCTCGCCGCGCGCACGGAGCTCAACGCGGTGGTCATCGACGTCAAGGGCGACCGCGGCTGGATCGTCTACCGGACGGAGGTCGAGCAGGCTCTCGCGGTCGGCGCCCAGGGGCCGGCGACGCTCCGCGACTTCGACGCGCTCATGGCCGAGCTCAAGGCGCGCGGGATCTACACGATCGCGCGCATCGTGACCTTCAAGGACAACATCCTCGCCAACCATCGGCCCGACCTCGCGATCATCGACACCCGGACCGGCAAGCCGTGGATCGACAACGAGCAGCTCGCGTGGGTGGACCCGTTCCGCGAGGAGGTCTGGGCGTACAACCTCGCGATCGCCCGCGAGGCCGTCGGCAAGGGCTTCGACGAGGTCCAGTTCGACTACGTCCGTTTCCCCACCGACGGCCGCCTCTCCTCGGCGCAGTACTCGCAGCCGAACAACCGCGAGACCCGGCTGCCGGCGATCGTCGGCTTCCTGGAGCGCGCGCGCCGCGAACTCGGCCCGCTCGGGGCCTTCGTCTCTGCCGACGTCTTCGGCTACACCGCGTTCAACGAGAACGACACCGACATCGGCCAGCGCATCGAGGAGCTGACGCCGCACCTCGACTACATCTCGCCGATGGTCTACCCGTCCGGCTACCACCGGGGCATCCCGGGCTACCTCAACCCCGTGGAGCACCCCTACCAGGTCGTCTACGAGAGCGTGCGCCTGATCCGGAAGCGCGCGGCCCACACGCCCGTGCGCGTGCGGCCGTGGCTCCAGGACTTCCGCGACTACGCGTTCGACCGTCGGATCTTTGGCGTCGACGCGATCCGCGCGCAGATCGACGCCGCCGACGCCGCCGGCGCGGCGGGCTGGATGCTCTGGAACCCGCGGAACGACTATACGGGCGCCGCGCTCAAGCCGAAGGATTCGCCGCCGAAGGAGGCGCGCGCCGCCAAGTGAGGCTCCTCCTGGTCGTCGCCCTCATTCTCACCGCCGCGCTGCTCTTGGCCTCCTTCGCCGTGGCGGCCGAGCTCCCGGCCAACGAGCTCGGGCGCGTGATGATCCTCGAGTACCACAAGATCGACCACCCGGAAGAGCGCTGGACGCGCACGCCCGAGAACTTCCGCCACGACCTCGACACCCTCTACGCGCGCGGTTACCGGCTCGTCGCCCTCGGCGATCTCCTCGACGGCCGCATCGCGCTGCCGGCGGGCACCACGCCGGTGGTCCTCACCTTCGACGATTCCTCGCCGGGCCAGTTCCGCTACCTCGAGCCGAGCGGCGCCCCCGAGCTCGACCCCCGGTGCGCGGTCGGCATCCTCGAGGCGTTCGCGCGCGAGCATCCCGATTTCGGGCGCGGCGCGACGTTCTTCGTCCTGCCCGGCGCGGACCCGCCGAATCGGCTCTTCAACCAGCCCGAGCATGCGGGGCGCAAGCTCCAGTTCCTCGTGAGCCGGGGCTACGAGATCGGCAACCACACGCTCTCGCACGCGAACCTCGGCAAGTACGACGAGACGACCGTCCGTCGGCAGCTCGCCGAGGCGCAGACGTGGATCCAGCGCTCCGTCCCCGGCTACAAGATCCGCGCGCTCGCACTCCCGCACGGGGTCTACCCGAAGGACGTGGACTGGGCGCTGAGCGGCTCGGTGAAGGGCGTCACCTACAACCACGACGCGATCCTGAAGGTCTCGGGCGGAGCCGCCTCGTCGCCGTTCTCCCGCGACTGGGATCCGGCGAGGCTGCCGCGCATCCAGGCGATCGAGAGCGAGCTCAAGCGCTGGCTGCGCTACTTCGAGCAGAACCCGCAAGAGCGGTTCGTGAGCGACGGCGATCCGAACGTGATCACCGTGCCCGCCGCGCTCCAGGATCGGCTGAGGCCGAACCTCCGCAACGTCCGCGTCGCCGGGAGGTCCTAGCGATACATGAGATACGACGCCCGCCGGTTCAAGAAGCTGCTGCGGTCGATGTCCGCCCAGGTGGCGAGCCGGTCCAGAATCTCCCCGCTCAGAAGAGCCCACATGGTAGACCGGTTCACCAGGAGGTTCTGGATGCTCTCGGGCCTCCACTGGTTGCGGTGACGCGCGCGTAGCTCGCGCGCGACCGCGAGGGCGACCGTCACGGG
>JBGPIS010000385.1:0-3009 GCA_041484965.1 Methylomirabilia bacterium | reverse complement strand
GGCAGCGCTGCACCATGAACTCGTGCCGCTTGCACCCCTCCCAGAACGGGCGCGACTCGGCGGTGATCTCGGGCAGCGGCTTCGTGTACTCGGCCATCGCTCACGCCCTCCCAAGGACGAGCGTGGCGCCCGAGTGCCGGGTGCCGAGGGTGCCGCCCGTGCCGTGGACCAGCGCCACGCGGCAGTCCTTCACCTGGCGCGCGCCGCACTCGCCCCGAAGCTGCTTCACCGCCTCGATGATGAGGAAGATCCCGCGCATGCCGGGGTGGTTCGACGAGAGCCCGCCGCCGTCGGTGTTGATCGGGAGCGCGCCGCCCAGCTGGAGCCGGCCGCCATCGACGAAGCGCCCGCCCTCCCCCTTCTTGCAGAACCCCAGATCCTCCAGCGTCATCAGGACCGTGATCGTGAACGAGTCGTAGATCATCGCCATGTCGACGTCGTCGTGCGACACGCCGGCCTCGGTGATGGCGCGCGGCCCCGTCTGGGCGGCGGCGGAGACGAGGTAATCGCGGTGGCCCGCCGAGGTGTGGGCCACCGCCTCGGCGCCGGCGAGGAGCCGCACCGGCGGCTTCTTCAGATCACGCGCGAGGTCGGGGTGGACCACGACGACGGCGCCGCCGCCGTCGGTGATGACGCAGCAATCGAGCAGGTGGAGCGGCGAGGAGATCACGGGCGACGCCAGCACGTCGTCCACCGTGATCGGGTCGCGGTAGAGCGCCACGGGGTTGAGGCCCGCGTGGCGGCGGCACGCCACCGCGATCGCGGCGAGCTGAGCCCCCGTCGTGCCGAACGCGTGCATGTGGCGCCGGGCGACGAGGGCATAGAGCCCGACGGTGGAGATCCCGTAGAGCCCCTCGAACTGGTCCACGTACTCGCCGGCGATCCGCTCGCGCGTGCCGACGGCGATCCCCGAGGAGCGCGCGGTGGAGCCGTAGGTGATCAGCGCGACGCGGCAGCGGCCCCGCGCGATCGCCGAGGCCGCGTGGTTCACGTGGGCGACGAAGGACGACCCGCCGATCGTCGTGCCGTCCACGTACTTCGGCCGGAGGTTCAGGTAGTCCACCGTCGCGAGCGGGCCCACGCCCGGGTTCGTCCCGATCGTGAAGTAGCCGTCCACGTCCTTGGGCGCGAGGCCCGCGTCGGCCAGCGCGGCGCGCGCCGAGAGCGCCTGGATCTCGAGCGCGCTCTTCGTGGTCTTGCGCTCTGGGAACTCGTGCACTCCCGCGATCAGCGCCTCGGTCATGTCAGCGCTTCCCTCTGGGCCGGGCGTGGCTCGAGAGGCCGCGCTCCCAGAGGTATTCCTTCTCGCCCATGTGCTTGCCGACCCAGCGGCCGAGGACGAAGAAGGCATCGCTGAGGCGATTGACGTACCGGAGCGCCCACTCGTTGATCGGTTCCGCGCGCGAAAGCGTCAGCACCGCCCGCTCCGCGCGGCGGCACACCGTCCGCGCCTGGTGCAGGAAAGCGTTGATCCGGCCGCCGCCGGGCAGGGTGAACGACTTCAGCGGCGCCAGGTCCTTCTGGCAGCGGTCCATGAGACGCTCGAGCGCCGTCACCTGCTCCTCGCCCACCTTGAACATGCCCTCGTACTCCGCCTCGGGCGGCGTCGCCAGCTCGCTGCCGAGGTCGAACAGCTCGTTCTGGATCTTCCGGAGCGCCTCGTCGAGCCAGCGGTGATGCGCGCCCTCCGTGAGGCGCTCCTCGTTGAACGTGCGGACGATCCCGACGATGGCGTTCAGCTCGTCGATGGTCCCGTAGGCGACGATCCGCGGCGAGTCCTTGGGGACGCGCTTGCCGCCCACCAGCGCCGTCTCGCCCTTGTCGCCGGTGCGCGTGTAGACGCGGGTGATGCGAATCGTCATGGACCCTCCTCCCTGCGGTATTCTACTCGACGTGAAGAATCGAGCGCGCGCGGTGCTGGCCACCGCCGCCGGCGCCCACTTCGTCCACGACGGCTTCTCCGACATCCTGTACGTGCTGCTCCCGCTCTGGGCCCAGGAGTTCCGTCTCGGCCTCGCCCAGGTCGGGCTGATCCGGACCGTCTACAGCGGCGCGATGGCGTCGTTCCAGCTCCCCGCCGGGCTGCTCGCCGAGCGCTGGGGCGAGCGGCGGCTGCTCGCGGCGGGCACCGCGGTCACGGCCTGCGGCTTCATCGCCGCGGGCGCGTGGGCGGGGGGCTACGCCTCCCTGCTCCTGCTGCTCCTGCTCGCCGGGCTGGGCTCGGGGGTCCAGCATCCCCTGTCGTCCTCGCTCGTCTCCAAGGCGTACGAGACGGGCGCGCGCCGCGCGGCCCTCGGCACGTACAACTTCTCGGGCGACCTCGGCAAGGTCGCGGTGCCCGCGGCCGTCGCGTTCGCCACGACGCTCGTCGGCTGGCGCGCCGCTGCCTCGGGCTTCGGCGTCGTCGGCCTCGTCGCCGCGGTCCTGATCTTCGGCGTGCTCGCGCGCCTCACGACCGGCGGGGCCGCGACGGAAGAGGCGCGCCCGGCGGCCGATGGCGGAAACGGCTGGGGCATCCGCGACGCGCGCGGCTTCCGGGCGCTCGCGGCCGTCGGCATGATCGACAACGCCACGCGCACGGGTCTCCTGACGTTCCTGCCCTTCGCGCTCATCGCCAAGGGCTCGACGGTGGCCGGCGTGGGGACGGCCCTCGCGCTCGTGTTCGCGGGGGGCGCGATCGGCAAGTTCGTCTGCGGCCTCGTCGCCGAGCGCGTCGGCGTGATCCGCACGGTGGTGCTGACGGAAGGCGCGACGGCGATCGGCATCGTCGCGGTCGTCGCGGCGCCGCTCCCGGTCGCGCTGGCGGTCCTGCTGCCGCTCGGGATCGCGCTCAACGGGACGTCGTCCGTCCTCTACGCGACCGTCGCCGACCTCGTCACCGCCGACCGCCGCTCGCGCGCCTACGGCCTCTACTACACGCTGGCGATCGGCGCCTCGGCGGGCGCGCCGTCGGTCTACGGGCTCCTGGGCGACGCGGTCGGCGTCCCCGCGACGCTCCTCACCGTGGCG
>JBGPIS010000384.1:0-3015 GCA_041484965.1 Methylomirabilia bacterium | reverse complement strand
GTCGTCGGCGGCGTCACGCCGTCCAAAGGCGGGACGACCCACGAGGGCTTCCCCGTCTGGAACACGGTCGAGGAAGCGGTGAGGAAGGAGGGCGCCAACTGCGCGCTAATCTTCGTGCCGCCGCCCGCCGCGGCCGACGCGATCATGGAGTCGGCGGCGTCCGGTGTCCCGCTCGTCGTCTGCATCACCGAGGGCATCCCCGTGGCCGACATGGTCCGGGTGCGGCACTACCTCGCCGAGAAGCCCACGCGCCTCGTCGGCCCGAATTGCCCGGGCGTGATCACGCCGGGCGACGCCAAGGTCGGCATCATGCCCGGCCACATCCACATGCCGGGGCCCGTCGGGGTCGTCTCGCGGAGCGGCACGCTCACCTACGAGGTCGTGGGCCAGCTGACCGGCCGGGGGATCGGCCAGTCCTCGTGCGTCGGGATCGGCGGCGATCCCGTCAACGGCACGAGCTTCGTGAACGTGCTCGGGCTCTTCGCCGACGACCCCGAGACAACGGTGATCATGATGATCGGCGAGATCGGCGGGACCGCCGAGGAGGAAGCGGCGGCCTTCATCCGGAGCCACGTCAGGAAACCGGTCGTCGCGTTCATCTGCGGCCAGACCGCGCCGCCCGGCCGCCGCATGGGCCACGCGGGGGCGATCATCGCGGGCGGGAAGGGCACCGCCGCGGAGAAGATGGCCGCCCTCGAGGCGGTGGGGGCGACGCTCGTCCGGAGCCCGGCCGACATGGGCGTGACCGTCGCCAGAGTGCTCGGAAAATGACGCCACCCGCATCGATCCAGCGGACGCTCGCCATCATCAAGCCCGACGCCGTCGCCAAGGGCGTCACCGGCCAGATCCTCGCGCGCATCGAGAACGCCGGCTTCAGAGTCCTGGCGGTGAAGACGATCCACATGACGCTCGACCAGGCGCGCGGCTTCTACGTCGTCCACAAGGACCGGCCGTTCTACGGCAGCCTCTGCGCGTTCATGACCCAGGGGCCCTGCGTCCCGATGGTGCTCGAGAGCGAGCACGCCATCCAGCGCTGGCGCGACCTCATGGGCGCGACCGACTTCACCAAGGCCGCGCCGGGGACGATCCGCAAGGACTTCGCGTCGTCCATCGAGGCCAATGCGGTCCACGGCTCCGACTCGCCCGAGTCGGCGGCGTTCGAGATCCCGTACTTCTTCTCGAGCCTCGAGCTCTGCTCCCGGTAGCCGCGTGAAGGGCATCTAGAATCCCGAACGTGGGCGAGCTCCCCGAACGCTTCAACGCCGCCGCCTTCTTCGTCGATCGCCACGTCGCCGAGGGCCGCGCCGCGCGGACGGTCTTCCGCTTCGCCGGCCGTTCGGTGACGTATGGGGAGCTGGCCGAGCGCGTGGACCGGGCGGCGTGCGCGCTCGCGCGCCGCGGAGTCGAGATCGAGCATCGCGCCCTGCTCGTCCTCGACGACACGCCCGCGTTCGCCGCGGCGTTCTGGGGCGCCGTGAAGCTCGGCGCCGTGGCCGTGCCGGTCAACACGCTCATGGCGGATGCCGACTACGAGCTCCTCCTGAACGACAGCCGCGCGCGGGTCGCCGTCGCCGAGCCCGCGATCGCCGGCCGGCTCCAGGCCCTACGCGGCCGGTGTCCGTGGCTCCGCGACGTGCTGGCGCCCGCCGATCTGGAGCGCGAGGCGTCCACGCCAGCCGCGACGGCGGCGACGTTCGGCGAAGACGTGATGTACTGGGGGTACACCTCCGGCTCGACGGGCGTGCCCAAGGCCGCCGTGCACTCGCACCGGGACTTCGTCGCCGCCGCCGAGCTGGTGGGCTCGGGAGTCTTCGGCATCGGGGCCGACGACCTCACGTACTCGGCCTCCAAGCTCTACTTCGCCTTCGGCCTCGGCAACACGCTCTACTTCCCCGCGTGGGCCGGCGCAGCCTCCGTGCTCGTTCCCGAGCGCCCGACGGCCGAGGGCGTCCTCGACGTCATCGCGCGCGAGCGTCCGACGATCTTCTTCGCCGTGCCGACCCTCTACGCGCGCATGCTCCAGGTCCCCGACGCCGAGCACCGGTACGACCTCTCCTCGCTCCGGTTCTGCGTGTCCTCCGGCGAGCCGCTGCCGCCGGCGATCTTCGACGCGTGGGCCGACCGGTTCGGTCTCGAGCTGGTCGAGGTCGTCGGGTCCACCGAGGCGCTCCACGACTTCATCGCGAATCGGCCGGGCAAGGCGCGGCGCGGCTCGGCCGGCCAGCTCGTGCCCGGATTCGACGCCAGGCTCGTGGACGACGGGGGACAGCCGGTGAGCGTGGGCGCCGTCGGCCATCTGCTGATCAAGGGCCCGACGGCCGCGCCGTACTACTGGAATCGCCTCGACCGGACGCGTGCGACGATGCTCGGCGAGTGGCTCAGGACGGGCGACCTGTTCGCGCGGGACGAAGACGGCTGGTTCACGTTCGCCGGCCGCGCTGACGACATGCTCCGGGTGGGCGGGCTGTGGGTCTCGCCCGCCGAGGTCGAGGCGTATCTGGTCGAGCATCCGGCGGTGCTCGAGGCGGGCGTCGCCGGCCACGAGGACGCGGACGGCCTCCTCAAGGTCCACGCCGCGGTCGTCCTGAAGGACCCGAGCGCGGCGTCCGCAGCGCTCCGCGAGGAGCTGAAGCGCTTCGTGAACGGCCGCGCCGCGGGCTACAAGGTCCCGCACACGATCGAGTTCGTCGCCGAGCTCCCGAAGACCGCGACGGGGAAGATCCAGCGGTTCCGTCTCCGGGGCGGGGCCTAGTGTCGCGTCTGCGCACTCATGTTATCGTCGCGTTCATGAAGCGTTACGTCAAATCCTCGCGCCATTACTTCGATGCTGTTCTGAATAGGAAATCGGGTCCCGAGTTCGACGAGCTCGTCGCCATCACCGCGAAATACACCGGCGCCCGGCCCGAGCTGATCCGCCGCGGCTTCCCCTATCAGGATCGCGACGGACGGCTCATGCCCGGCGACATCGGGCGGCAGACGGCGTGGTGGTTCAAGCAGGGGCTCATCGTGGACGAG
>JBGPIS010000383.1:0-3018 GCA_041484965.1 Methylomirabilia bacterium | reverse complement strand
GCTGTGTGGGCGTCGGCGGCCGCCTGCGTGTATTCGTTCGCCGTGACCATGATCACGGGCAGCCGCGCGTCGAGGGCGCGGATCTGCTTCAGGAGCTCGAGGCCGTCCATCCCGGGCATGTTCATGTCGAGGAGCACCAGGTCGGGACGGACGCGGAGCACCGCCAGGTAGCCGTCGGCCCCGTTCGACGCGGTCTCGATTTCGTACGCGTGCCCGTGGTGAAACTGCGGGAAGAACGCTGTCAGCACTTCGATGACCGACGGCTCGTCGTCGACGATGAGCACTCGTTTGACGTCGGCCGGAGCGTCTGGCACGGGGCCAGTATAAGGCTACGCCACCCCCGCCGGGTTGAACTGCTCCGAGAACACGAGCGCGACCAGGTGCTCGAGCTGCTGGTACTCGCAGGGCTTCGGAACATACGCGAAGACCCCTGCGTGGAGGATCTCCACGACGGCGGGGGTCGTCTGCTCGCCCGTCACCACGATGATGGGGATCGTGCGGTCGTGGGCGCGGACCTGCCGGAGGAGGGCGAGTCCGTCCAGCCCCGGCATCTGCGGATCGAGCACGATGAGGTCGGGGCGACCGCGCCGGAGCGAGGTCGCTGCGTCGACCCCGTTCGACGCAATCTCGACCCGGTACGCGTCGCGGTGCGCGAACTTCGAGAAGTAGCCCTTGAGGGTCTCGGTCTGGGCCGATGGCTCGTCGAGGATCACCACGCGCTTGCTAGGCAATGGTCGGGACCTCTCTGAACGTGCGCCAGTTTTCGAGAATGGAGTCGAAGGGCGCGAACCGCTTGCCCTCGCACGCGGTGCACCGCGGGTACTCGACGCAGTCGAAGCAGTGGTAGCAGTCGAGGCACACCCCGACCCGCCACGGCGGCAGGTGCCGCACCTTTCCATCCTCGTGATAGATCACGCCCTTCGGAGTCGCAATCTTGATACCAGCCCGCCCCCTGGTGGAAGTATGCGAATTCCGGATTCTTTTCTTCGGACAGGCGGGCTCCTCGCATCGACGTGCCTGATTTCTTACCAGGAGTCGTGGTCAGTTGCGCGACGCGCCGGGGGCGCTGCCGGCGTCGGCGGGCGCGGCCGCCGCGAGGCTCGGCTAGAGCTTCGGCCCGATCCGCGACGCGAGGAGCTCGAGGTGCTCCATCTCGTCGAAGACGGGATTGAGCATGAGGAAGCCGACGCCGCCCGCGACGATCTCCGCGAGCCGGTCCACGCATTCCTGGGGTCCGCCCCACACCGACACTTCGGCAGCGAGTTCGGGCTTGCCGTAGAAGGCGCCGAACCACTCGGCGAGCCGGCGCCCCGCACGCGCCCGGTCCTCGTCCACCGCGATGTAGACGCGCTTGCCGAGGGGAAACGCGGCGGGATCGCGGCCGGCGTCCTTCAGGAGCTGGCGGAGGAGCCTGACCTCCTCGAGGAAGCCCCCCGTCGCGATCGAGCCCGCGCCGATGAAGCCGTCGCCCAGCTCGACCGCGCGCTTGAGCGCGTTCGGATGGTGGCCGCCGAACCAGAGCGGCGGGTGCGGCCGCTGGACGGGCTTCGGCTGCATGGACGCGTTCTGGAGCTTCCAGAACTCGCCCTCGAACGTGACGCGCTCCTCGGTCCAGAGCCGCTTCATCAGCCTGAGGCCCTCGGCGAACCGCGCTGCGCGCCGCTCCCCGCTCATGCCGAACGCGGGATACACCCGCGGGTTGCCGCCGAGCCCGACGCCGACCGTCAGCCGCCCGCCCGAGAGGTGATCGAGCGTCGCGAGGCTCTTCGCGAGCTGGACCGGGTTCCGGAGCGCGGTGAGGAGCACGGCGGAGCCCAGCCGCATCCGCTCCGTGCACGCGGCCGCGTACGTCAGCAGCGCGACGGGCTCGAGGCTCCGGATCTAGCCCTGGATCTGCTCGACCACCCACGCGCTCTCGAAGCCGAGCGCCTCGGCGCGCGCGAGGAACTCACGGATCCGGCGGACGTCGACCGGACCCTGGAGGACGGTCTGGGGAATCGCGACGCCGAGCGTGACCCGGCTCTTCACCGAGCGGATCCTATCACACGGGAGCGGTGGTATAGTTGCCCGCATTCGGCGGCTGCCGGTTCCGTTCACTCCAACCCGGGGGATTCGTCATGAGCGCACTGAAAGACGCGATCGCCGCGGCGCTGGACCGCCTCGGCGACGAGCTCGAGAAGCTCTCGCACAAGATCCACGACAACCCGGAGCTCGGTTACCTCGAGGTGAAGGCCGCCGGCTGGCTCACCGAGTTCCTCGGGCAGCAGGGGTTCAAGGTCGAGCGCGGCGTCGCGGGCGTCGAGACCGCGTTCCGCGCCACGCTCGAGACGGGCGAGGGCCCGACGATCGCGATCCTCTGCGAGTACGACGCGCTGCCGCAGATCGGCCACGCGTGCGGCCACAATGTGATCGCGACCGCGGGCGTGGGCGCGGCTGCTGGCCTCGCCGCCGTGCGCGACAACCTCCCCAGGGGGCGCATTCACGTCATCGGCACGCCCGCCGAGGAGGGCGGCGGCGGCAAGGTGAAGCTCATCAACGGCGGCGTCTTCAAGGGCGTGGATGCCGCGATGATGGTCCACGGCTTCGACCGGTGGGTCGGGCACGCCGACCTTCTCGGCGTCGTGCGCGTCGGCTTCGAGTTCACCGGCAAGGCCGCGCACGCCTCCGCCGATCCGTGGGAGGGCGTGAACGCGCTCGACGCGGCGATCCAGACCTACAACAACGTGAGCATGCTCCGGCAGCAGGTGCGCCCCGACGCTCGCATCCACGGCATCATCACCCACGGCGGCGCCGCGCCAAACATCATCCCCGAGTTCGCGTCGGCGACGTTCCTGGTGCGCTCGCTCGACATCGGCTACATGTGGGAGCTCCAGAAGCGCGTGATCAAGTGCGCCGAGGGCGCGGCGAACGCCGCGGGGTGTCAGCTCAAGGTGATCGAGCACCGCGACACCGCCTACGAGCCGATGCGGCGCAACGCCACGCTGCTCGAGGCCTTCCGCGCGAACCTCAAGACGCTCG
>JBGPIS010000382.1:0-3033 GCA_041484965.1 Methylomirabilia bacterium | reverse complement strand
CGTCACGGAAGAACCGGTCGCCCGTCATGATCGTGGCGCGGCACGCGTCGCGCGGGACGAGCCTGGGCCACCTTCCGCCCCCGTACTTCGCGGCCCAGTCCTCCCACCCCGACGGCACGACGTGCGTGTGGACGTCGACGCGCACTACCGGCCCTCGACCTTGCCGATGCGCTTGATGACGCCGGCGATGATCCGAGCGTCCTGGTCCCACCGCGCGGGCCGGGTCACGCCTGGCGCCCGCGGTATCCGATCAGCTCGAGGAGGTTGCCGTCGGGGTCGAGGAAGTAGAGACAGTCGTGATCGCCCCAGTCGATGGGCGCGTGGAACGGGATGCCCCGCCCGGCGAAGAGCTTCTGCGCCGCCGCGAGGTCCTCGTGCCCGACTTCGAAAGCGTGGTGGGACTTGCCGAGCGGGTTTCTGATCTGCTCGAGCCCGCCCGGCGCCCGATCGGGCTTCAGGAAGAGCGCGCAGCCGCCGTCGCCGTAGCGCAGCAGCACCTGGTCGGGCAGGCGCATCGCGACGCTCATGCCGAGCACCTCGGTGTAGAAGCGCTCGGCGCGCGCGAGGTCGGCGACGTCCACGCCGAAGTGGTCGAGTCGCCTCACCTTCATTCCGCGACGCCAGGCCCCGCCCGCTCCCGGATCCGCGCAAGGGCCCACGCGGCAGCCCCGCGCACGACATCCTCCTCGTCTCCGAGCGCGCGGGTCAGCGCGGGGACGGCGCCCGCATCACCTCGGTTGCCGAGGACGATCGCGGCGTTCCTGAGGAGCCCCGAGCGCTTCGCCCGTCCGATCGCGCTCCCACGGAAGCGTGCGCGGAAGGCATCGCGGTCGAGATCGAGCAGGGCCGCGAGCCGGCCGAAGGGCGCCGCCGGCGCGAGGGCCGGCTCTCGCGCGGGCTCGGCTTTGCGGTTCCAGGGACACACCTCCTGGCAGACGTCGCAGCCGAAGACCCACTCGCCGATCCCGGCGCGCAGCTCCTCGGAGATATCGCCGCGATGCTCGATCGTCAGATACGAGATGCAGCGCCGGGCGTCGAGGACGTACGGTGAGACAAACGCGCGAGTCGGGCAGGCGTCGAGGCACGCGGTGCACGTGCCGCAGCGGTCGGGCGCTCGGCCATCGGGCTCGAGCTCGGCCGTGGTCAGCACGATCCCGATGAAGAAGTAGGAGCCGAGTCCGGCTGCCAGGAGGTTCGTGTTCTTGCCGATCCAGCCAAGTCCGGCGCGCGCCGCCAGGTCGCGCTCGAGGACCGCGCTCGTGTCCACCGCCGCGCGGCAGCGCACATCCGGGCCCGCCGCGGCGCGAACGAACTCGGCCAGCGCGGCGAGCCGCGGCCGCATCAGCTCGTGGTAGTCGTGTCCCCGGGCGTAGCGCGCCACGCCATCCCACCCGGGATCGTCGCCGTCGAGGGCGTAAGAAAGGGCGACGGCGATCACGGCGCGGCAGCCCGGCAGCAGGCGCTCGGGATCGAGGCGCTCGGCCCGCCCGCGCTCGAGGTAGTCCATCGTGCCGGCGTAGCCGGCCGCGAGCCACCGCTCGAACGCGGCGCCGTGCTCGGGCGGGCCGGCGGGACCGATTGCGACCCGGTCGAATCCCAGCTCGAGCGCCCGCACCCTGACCGCGTCGCCGAGGGCGAGGCCCAGCAGCGTCATGGCTTGCGCGCCTTCACGACGAGATGGGCGCGCGTCAGCGTCCGGCCGCCCTCCTCGAGGAACTTCACGTACTTGAACCAGCGCCCATCCGCCTTCCACTTCTCCTGGAGCGCCACGGCCGCGGCGAGTCCCTGCTCGACCGTCTCGAACTGCTGCACCTCCCGCTCGACCGCGAGGTGCTCGACGGCGAAGCCGGTGCGCTTGAGGAGGCGCTTGACGCCCACCTCACCGTGGGCGAAGCGCGAGGGCCGGCCGGTCTCCTTCCACTGATCGCTGTGGAGAGCGACGAAGGCGAAGACCTGACCGGGCTTCAACACGCGCCCGGCGCGCTCCGCGATCGCGTCCGACATGCAGAGGTGGGCCACCACCATGTCGGGCTTGAAGGGCGCGTACTCCTCGACCTCGACGTCGCCGATCACGAAGCGGACGTTCCTGAGGCCGGCGGCCGCGGCGTTCGTCCGGGCCTCCTCGACCACCCGCGCCTCGCGGTCCAGGCCCACGACGGCGCGGCAGTGTGGGGCGAGCGCCAGGGCGAGCCGGCCCGCGCCGGTGCCGACGTCGAGGACCGTCAGGTCTGCGAGCGGCTCGGCCCGAAGGAGCTCGAGGAAGGCCGGGCTCAGCCCTTCGGCGGTCTCCCCCGGCGCCTTAACCCGTGACGGCGCCATCCGACGCACTGGAGACGAGGCGTGCGTACTTCGCGAGCGCGCCCCACGTGTAGCGCGGCTTCGGGCGCTTCACCGCGCGGAGCCGCTTCTTGATCTCGGCGGGGCCGAGCTCGACGTCGAGCTTCCGCTTCTTGGTGTCGATGACGATCGTGTCGCCGTTCCTGACGGCCGCGATCGGACCGCCCACCGCAGCCTCTGGCGAGACGTGGGCGACCATGAAGCCGTGGCTGGCGCCCGAGAACCGGCCGTCGGTCATCAGCGCGACGCTCGACCCGAGGCCGGCGCCCTGCAGGGCGCCCGTTACGTGCAGCATTTCTCGCATACCGGGCCCGCCCTTGGGCCCCTCCCAACGGATGACCACGACGTCGCCGGCCTTGATCTTCCGCGCCTTCACAGCCGCAAAGGCATCCTCCTCGCGGTCGAACACGCGCGCGGTGCCGCGGAACACCGCCTGCTCATGACCGGCCAGCTTCGCCACGCAGCCGTCGGGCGCGAGGTTGCCCCGCAGGATCGCCAGCCCGCCGTGGTGCGCGATCGGGTTCGAGAGCGGGCGGATGACCTTCTGACCGGGGGTCTCGCGCGCCGCGCGCGCCTCGTCACCGATCGTCTTCCCCGTCACGGTCATCTCGTTCGCGTGCAGGAGCCCCGCGTCGAGCAGCCGCTTGGCAACGACCGGCATGCCGCCCGCCTCGTACATCTCGGGCGCCGTGTAGT
>JBGPIS010000381.1:0-3047 GCA_041484965.1 Methylomirabilia bacterium | reverse complement strand
CCCCGGCGCCTCGCGCTCGGCGATGCGGAGGACACCGCCGCGCTTCGGCTGCTGCGCTGGCGACGGATGGACGCCGAACACCACCATGAGGGCTGCGAGGAATCCAGCGAGCGCGATGCGTCGGGCCATGGCCGATTCTCCTCTTGTTGGGGCGGGTGCCCCATTATGCGTCGAGCGCCTGCCCTGTCAATGGACCCACGCCGCGAAATCCGAGCCAAACGCGGCCGGCGAGAGCAGGACGATGCGATCGTCGCGCCGCGCCGCCTCGCGATCGTCGGGCGTGTTGTAGCCCCACGCCGCCAGAAACAGTCCCGCGCCGTCGAGCGCCCGCTCCGTCTTGACGTCCTGGAGGGTCTTCAGCCGGTCCTCGACGAACCAGAGCGCGAGCGCGCGGCCTTCGGCGTGGCGCGCGATCAGCTCCCGGAGAATCTCGCGCTTGGGGCGCTGCGCCTCCTTGCCGTAGACCTGCTCCGGACCGAGCGCCAGGCCCTCGCCCTCGAGGAGCTTTTGCGCGAACCGCCCTTCCTTGGTCGTGATGACGAACACGCGGACCGGTCCATCGGCGAGGCCGCGGAGCCGCTCGATCACGCCGGGATAGAACCGGTGGCTCGCGAGCCAGCCTGCCTCGTCCTGCGCGATCCACGCGTCGCGGACGCGATCGAGCTCGGCCGCGACGGCCCCGCGCGCGCGCCCGAGATCCGCGAGCCACGCCTCGGGACGCCAGGCGCGGCGGAGCTCGGCCTCGGGAGCGCCCGCGAGCAGGGCGTGGACGAGCGCCGGCATCTCCCAGCCGGACTCCACGACGGGCCGCAGCCGCGCGAAGCGCTCGAAGAGGCCGGCGGGCGGGTCGGGCGGGACCGCGGGCCGCAGGGCGCGGTAGGCGCGCCACGTTGACTCGAAGTACTCGCGCATGCCGTCGCAGAGGACGCCGTCGAAGTCGAGGGCGAGGATCGCGGGAGCGCTCACCGCCGCGGACTCTAGTGTAAAGTGGGCTCATGCGCAACGCCGTCGCTAGCCTCGTCGCGTGCCTCGTGGTGGCCTTCGCGGCCGCGGCGGCGGCGCAGACGCTCGATGAAGTCGTCCGCGACCTGGAGGCCGCGTACAGCCAGATGGTGGATCTCCGCGCCGAGTTCACGCAGACGGCGTTCAACAAGAGCCTCAACCAGACGATCCCGGCGGCGGGCGCCGTCTATTTGAAGAAGGGCGGCAAGCTCCGCTGGGAGTACACGGAGCCGACGCCCCAGGAGATCGTCTCCGACGGCACGAAGCTCTGGGTGTACACGCCCGTGCTGAACCAGGTGATCGTCGGCGAGGCGCCCGAGGCCCTCGCCGGCCCCGCGGGGAGCTTTCTCGCGGGCCTCGGCCGGCTGCGCGCCGAGTTCAGCGTGCGCTTCCTCAACCCGGCCCGGCCGAAGGATGCCGACGGCAACTGGGTCCTCGACCTCACGCCCAAGCGGCCGCTGCCGACGCTGGCGCGGCTGATCCTGGCCGTGGAGCCGAAGGCGTGGGAGGTGAAGAAGGCGGTCGTGCACGACCAGTTCGAGAACACCGTCACGATGCGCTTCACGAAGGTCGCGATCAACTCGAGCCTGCCCGACAGGCTCTTCACGTTCGTGGCGCCGCAGGGCGTCAACACGGTGCCGCTCAGGTAGACGGAGGACGCGGATGGCCGCCGAGAACTCGTTCGACATCGCCTGCAAGATCGACATGCAGGAGGTCACCAACGGGCTCGACCAGGCGCGGCGCGAGATCGAGACGCGCTACGACTTGAAGGGCTCGAAGAACGACATCGCGCTCGAGAAGACCGACATCACCGTGACCAGCCCGGACGACATGAAGCTCAAGGCGGTCGTGGACATCCTCCAGTCGCGCCTGCACAAGCGCGGCGTGCCGCTCAAGGCGCTCACCTACGGCACGGTCGAGCAGGCGGCCGGCGGCGTGCTCAAGCAGAAGATCTCACTCCAGCAGGGAATCCCGATCGAGAAGGCGAAGGAGATCGTGCGGATCATCAAGGACACCAAGATCCGGGTGCAGGCGTCGATTCAGGCGGATCAGGTGCGGGTGTCGGGGAAGAATCGGGACGACCTTCAGAAGATCATCGCGCTACTGCGGGACAAGGACCTCGGGATCGCGATCCAGTTCACGAACTACCGCAGCGTCTGATCTCCATATTATACTGACCGTCTCGACATGAAGATCCATCTGACGACCCTCGGCTGCCCGAAGAACCAGGTCGACTCCGAGCTGATGCTCGGGATGCTGGCCGAGGCCGGCTTTCCGCTGGCCGAGCGTCCGGAGGACGCCGAGTGCCTCATCGTCAACACGTGCGCCTTCATCGACCGCGCGCGCGAGGAGTCGATCGCCACGATTCTCGAGCTGGCGACGCTGAAGGAGCGCGGCGCGTGCCGCGCGCTGATCGTCACGGGCTGCCTCACGCAGCGGTACGGGAGCGAGATCCTCAAGGAGCTGCCCGAGGTCGACGGCATCCTCGGCACCTCGGACCTCTCGCGCATCGTGGAGCTCGTCCGCCAGGCGGCGGGCCGCCACGACTGGGTGACCTCGGCGCCGCCCGGCTACCTCTACGACGCGACGACCCCGCGGCTCCTGACGGCGCGCGTGCCGTACGCGTACGTGAAGATCGCCGAAGGGTGCGACATGGGCTGCACCTTCTGCGCTATTCCAATATTCCGGGGCCGCCACCGGAGCCGCCCGCTCGCCGACGTCGTGAAGGAAGTCGAGGCGCTCGTTGCGCGCGGCATCCAGGAGGCCATTCTGGTCTCGCAGGACACGCTGGCGTACGGCCGTGATCTGCCGGGCAATGGCGACATCGGCGACCTGCTCCTGGCGCTCGGCGAGACGCGGATGCCGTGGATCCGGCCGATGTACCTGCACCCCGCGCACGTGAACGATCGGCTGATCGCGAAGTGGCAGCGCGCGCGGATCGTCCCGTACCTCGACCTGCCCGTGCAGCACGGCGACGACGCGGTGCTGCGCGCGATGCGGCGCGCGGTCACGGCGCAGCGGATGACCGACGTCGTGGCCGCCTT
>JBGPIS010000380.1:0-3057 GCA_041484965.1 Methylomirabilia bacterium | reverse complement strand
ATCACCGCGAAATACACCGGCGCCCGGCCCGAGCTGATCCGCCGCGGCTTCCCCTATCAGGATCGCGACGGACGGCTCATGCCCGGCGACATCGGGCGGCAGACGGCGTGGTGGTTCAAGCAGGGGCTCATCGTGGACGAGACCTTCCTCCGCGAGGCCCTCGAGGGGATGCGATGACCGCGCGGCGGATCGCCAAGGTCCTCGTCGCCAACCGTGGGGAGATCGCGGTGCGCGTGATCCGGGCCTGCCGCGAGCAGGGGTTCGCCTCCGTCGCCGTCTTCTCGGAGGCCGATCGCGAGGCGCTCCACGTCCAAATGGCCGACGAGGCCTACCTGATCGGGCCGCCGCCCGCGAGCGAGAGCTACCTCGCGATCGACAAGCTGGTCGCGGTCGCCAAGAAGGCGGGCGCCGACGCGGTCCACCCGGGCTACGGCTTCCTCGCCGAGAACGCGGCGTTCGCCGAGGCGTGCGTCGCCGCGGGCCTCACGTTCGTGGGCCCGCCGCCCGCGGCGATCCGCGCGATGGGTGACAAGACCGCGGCGCGGCGGATCGCGCGCGACTTGAAGGTGCCGATGGTGCCCGGCACCGTCGAGCCCGTCGCCTCCGACGCGGCCGCGCGGCAGGCGGCGCGCGAGGTCGGCTACCCGCTGATGGTCAAGGCCGCGCTGGGCGGGGGCGGCAAGGGCATGCGCCTCGTCCGGCAGGAGGCGGAGCTCGACGCGGCGCTCCGCATGGCACGGAACGAGGCCGCGGCGGCGTTCGGCGACGGCGGCGTCTACATCGAGCGCTACCTGCCCGAGCCGCGGCACATCGAAGTCCAGGTGCTCGCCGACGCTCACGGCCACGTCGTGCACCTCGGCGAGCGCGAGTGCTCGATCCAGCGGCGCCACCAGAAGCTCGTCGAGGAGAGTCCCTCGCCGTTCGTGGACGCCCCCATGCGCGCGCGCATGGGGGACGCGGCCTGCCGGCTCGCCCAGGCCGGTGGCTACGTGAATGCCGGCACCGTCGAGTTCCTCGTGGACGCCGATCGGAACTTCTACTTTCTCGAGATGAACACGCGGCTCCAGGTCGAGCACCCCGTGACCGAGATGGTCACGGGCATCGACCTCGTCCGCGAGCAGCTCCGGATCGCGGCGGGCGAGCCGCTCGGCTACGCGCAGGCGGACGTCGGCTGGCGCGGCGCCGCGATCGAGTGCCGGATCAACGCCGAGGACCCGTTCAATGGGTGGCTCCCGTCGCCGGGCACGATCACGGGGCTCCGCGCGGCGACGGGGCCGTGGGTGCGCGACGACTCCGGCGTCTACGAGGGCTACACGGTGCCGCGCTTCTACGACACACTGCTCGCCAAGCTGATCGTCTGGGGCGCCGACCGCGCGGCGGCGATCGACCGCATGGCGCGCGCGCTGGCCGAGTACAAGGTGGTGGGCGTGCGCACGACGATTCCCGCGCTCATCCGGATCGTGAAGCACCCGGACTTCTGCGCCGGCCGCCTCTCGACGGGCTTTCTCGACCGGATCATGCCCGCGCTCCGGGCGGCGGAGGGCCGTCGCCGGTCGGTCGCCGTCATCGCGGCGGTACTGGCCGAGTACGAGCGCCTCGGCCGCCGCACGATCGTCGCTCCGCCGGCCCCGACGTCCGACGCCTGGCGCTGGAGCCACCCCCGAGGGTGGAGACGGGCGTGACGGAGCCACACGTGCCTTTCTCAGGCCACCCACGGGGCACGCCGGCCTCGCGGACCCCGTTACAATGAAGTTCGTCGCGACCGTCGGCGGGCAGCCGGAGACCGTGGAGGTCACCGGCGAGGGCGGGCGCTACCGGCTGACACTCGGCGGCGAGGTCTGGGAGGTCGACGCGCGGCTCACGGCGCAGGGAATCTACTCGCTCCTGATCGACGACGTCTCCCACGTCGCCGACGTCACCGACCAGGACGGCGCGTGCGTCGTCGACGTGGGCGACGAGACGTACGTGATCCAGGTCGAGGAGGAGACGCGCCACATCATCCGCACCAAGGGCGGGGCGGCCGGCGGCCACGCTCACCAGACGCTCGCGGCGCCGCTGCCGGGCAAGATCACCCACGTCGCGGTGAAGGCGGGCGACACGGTGGAGGCCGGGGATACGCTGCTCGTGATCGAGGCCATGAAGATGGAGAACGAGCTCCGCGCGGGCGGGCCGGGCACCGTCGCCGAGGTGCGCGTCCAGGCCGGCCAGACCGTGAACGCGGGCGACGTCCTGATCGTCATCGACTGACCTTGACACCCATCCCACGCTCCGAGATGCTCCTGGGCGGAGACTAGTCCGGATTATTCATGAACGCCGAACGCGCGAGACGAGCGGGTCGCCGCCGATCCGTTCATGAATAATCCGGACTAGGCACATGGCTGAGACCGCGATCGAGTTCAAAGGCGTCAACAAGTGGTTCGGGAAGATCCACGTCCTGCGCGACATCAGCCTCGCGGTGACGGCGGGGGAGGTCGTCGTGGTGTGCGGCCCGTCGGGCTCCGGCAAGAGCACGCTGATCCGCTGCGTGAACGCGCTCGAGCCGATCCAGGGCGGCGAGCTCATCGTGCTCGGCGAGTCGCTGACGAAGCCGGGCGTGAGCCTCTCGGCCCTCCGCACGCGCGTCGGGATGGTGTTCCAGTCGTTCAACCTGTTCCCGCACATGACCGCGCTCGAGAACATCATGCTGGCGCCGGTCAAGGTGCGGGGCCTCAGCGCGAGCGAGGCTTCGCGCGCGGCGCGCGCGCTCCTCGAGCGCGTCCGCATCCCCGACAAGGCGGAGGTCTACCCGGCGAACCTGTCGGGCGGCCAGCAGCAGCGGGTCGCGATCGCGCGCGCCCTCGCGATGCAGCCGAAGATCATGCTCTTCGACGAGCCCACCTCGGCGCTCGACCCGGAGATGATCAACGAGGTGCTCGACGTCATGACCGACCTGGCGAAGGACGGCATGACGATGATCGTCGTCACCCACGAAATGGGGTTCGCGCGGCGAGTGGCCCATCGCGTCGTCTTCATGGACGAGGGGCAGGTGGTCGAGGAGGGCACGCCCCAGGAGTTCTT
>JBGPIS010000379.1:0-3068 GCA_041484965.1 Methylomirabilia bacterium | reverse complement strand
GGTGACCCTGGAGGACAACGAGGGCCTGCCCGCCACCGCCCTCACCAAGCTCCGCAAGCTCGTCGAGAACGACCGGGTCCACATGGTCGCGGGCGTCATCCTCTCGAACGTCGCCTACGCGCTCGTGCCCTACATCGAGCAGCAGGGGATCCCCACGCTCTACCCGATCAACTCGGCGGACGACCTCACGCAGCGGAAGCGACCCAAGTGGCTCATCCGCACGGGCTTCTCGGCCGGCGGCAACATGCATCCGTTCGGCGAGTACGCGGCCAAGGTGCTGGGCTACAAGAAGGTCGTGACGATCGGTCTCGACTACGCGTTCGGCTGGGAGACGGTCGGCGGGTTCCACAAGTCGTTCGAGGACAACGGCGGCCAGGTCATCCAGAAGCTCTGGGTGCCGCTCAACGTGCAGGACTACGCGCCGTACCTCGCCCAGGTCAAGAAGGACGCCGACGCGGTGTTCGTCAACGCGCTGGGGCGGTGGACGCTCCTGTTCGCGAAGCAGTACGCGGACAGCGGCCTCAAGGGCCGCGTCCCGCTGATCGCCGGGGGGACGTATACCGACGAGCACGTGCTCCCGCAGCTCGGCGACGAATCGCTCGGCGTGCTGAGCGCGCATCACTACTCGGCGTCCCTCGAGACACCCGCCAACCGCCGCTTCCGCGCCGCCTTCGAGAAGGCGTACAGCCGCACGCCGTCCTTCTACTCCGAGAACTGCTACACCGGCGCGCGGATCATCAGCGAGGCCGTGCGCGCCATCGGCGGCAAGGTCGAGGATCGGGAGGCCCTCATGGCTGCCCTCCGGAAGGTCGAGATCGCCGACGCGCCGCGCGGCCCCGTGCAGATGGACCCGTACGGCAACCCGACGCAGAACATCTACATCCGCAAGGTCGAGCGCGTGGGCGGCCGGCTGCAGAACACGGTCATCTATACGTACCCGGCCGTCAGCCAGTTCTGGAAGTACAACCCCGAGGAGTTCCTGAAGCAGCCCGTGTACTCGCGGGACTTCCCGCCCTGCCGTCACTGCTGAGGCGCCGGGCGAGGGCGCGCGACACTCGGCGTGCTATGCCGGCGACGGGATCAGATTGACCGGCGGCTCGCCCCGTGCGACCCGGTGGATGTTCTCCGCGATGACCTTCGCCCGCGCCGCCAGCATCCCCTCGGTCCAGCCGGACACGTGGGGCGTCATGAGCACGTTGGGCAGCTCCTGGAACGCATGGCGCGCAGGAAAGGTGGGGCCGGCACTGGTCGGATAGCGATACCAGACGTCGAGGGCGGCGCCGGCGATCGTCTTCTGCGCCAGCGCCCGATAGAGCGCCTCCTCGTCGACGATCTCGGCGCGAGCCACGTTGATCAGGACGGCGGTCGGCTTCATCAATCGAAGCTCCCGATCGCCGAGAAGACCGCGGGTGGCTTCCGTGAGCGAGAGCGTGATGGCCAGGTAATCGGCCCGCCTCAAGACCTCGTCCAGGGCGTCCGGCCCACCGAGGAACGCCACTCCGTGAGGGTCGGGTTGCGTCGAGTCGCGTCGGATGGCCCAGACCGACATGTCGAACGCCATGGCTCGCCGCGCCACGCACTGCCCGATCCGCCCGTAGCCGAGAATGCCCAGGGTTTTTCCCGCGAGCTCCGGCCACGGCGCCGGCGGCGCGGCGCCCACGGCCCACTGGCTCTCCCAGATTCCCCGGTGGAGCGCGGCGTCGAGCCGGGCGAAGCTGCGCGTCAACGCCAGCATCGCCCCCAGCACGTACTCGGCGATGCCGGTCTCGTGGCCGTAGCAGTTCGCGAGCGCCGCGCCCGCCGGCAGCGCCGCGCGGTCGATCCGGTCCAGGCCGGCGCCGGGCACCTGGACGAGCTTCAGTCGTCCGGCCGCCGCTCCCATCTCACGGGTGAACGCCATGGTGACCAGTACGTCCACGTCGGAGAGCCGCGAGACGATCCCGGCCTCGTCGGCCACGATGACGTCGCACGCCGTTCCCAGGTGGGCTCGCACTCGCGGTTCGAGGCTGGCGGGGAAGGTTCCGGCGAACGCGGTCTTCACGCGAGCACCATCTGGGTCTGAATCGTCAGCGACAGCAGGCGGCCCGCCTCGTCGGTGACCCGCGTCTGCCAGACCATAGTCCGCTTGCCCCGATGGAGCGGTGTGGTCTCGGCGCGCACCCGACCCGAGCGGCCGGCCGCGAAGAAGTTGGTCTTGGACTCGAGCGTCGCGGTGCCGGCCCCCGAGGGCAGGTTGAGCACCGTGGCGACGGCCCCGATGGTATCGGCGAAGGCCATCAGGGTCCCGCCGTGCAGGCTGCCGCCGACCGTTCGGAGCTCGTCCCGGATGACGAGCTCCGCCACGACCCGCTCCGGACTCGCCTCCACGAGCTCGATCCCCAGCAGATCCCCCAGGGTGCCCTTGAGCTGCTCTGCGATGAGGCCTGGCGTTGTCATGGCGCCATAGTGGAGCCTCGCGCGGCGAGATTCAATTACCTCCGAGGTAATGTTTCTCCGGCCGTGGACGGTGTAGAGTCCGCGCATGGATCAGGCGCGGGCGGAGAGCACGTTCGGCCGGCTGCTGCGTCAGTGGCGCGCGCAGCGCGGGAGGAGTCAGCTCGACCTCGCGGGCGACGCCGGGATCTCGTCGCGTCACTTGAGCTTCGTCGAGACCGGACGCGCCCAGCCGAGCCGGGAGATGGTGCTGCTCCTGGCGCGCGCGCTGGACGTGCCGCTGCGCGACCGCAACGATCTCCTCACGGCCGCGGGCTACGCGCCCATCTACCGCGCGACGGGCCTCGAGACGCCGGCGATGGCGCAGGCACGCCGCGCGCTCGACTTCATCTTGCGGCAGCAGGAGCCGTACCCCGCGCTCGTGCTCGATCGGCACTGGAACGTCCTGAAGGTCAACGAGGGCAGCGCGCGCGTGCAGGCGCGCTTCCTCGACCCGAAGGCGGTGGCCGCGCTGGGCCCGCCGAACGCCATGCGGCTCATGTTCCATCCGCACGCGTTCCGGCCCCACATCGTGAACTGGGAGGCCACGGCGGCGTCGCTGATCCAGTGGCTCCACCGCGATGCGGTGAGCGGGT
>JBGPIS010000378.1:0-3072 GCA_041484965.1 Methylomirabilia bacterium | reverse complement strand
GCTTGATGACCGCGCGGGCGCTGGTCTTGAGGTACTCGGCGTAGCCGCCGTCGGTGCCGTCGAAGCCCGGGAAGAAACTCTTGCCGGTGCAGTGCATGTCGTTGCCGGCCCGGCACGAGCGGCACAAGCCACAACTCGGCTGCGGGTGCAGAATGACCGGATCGCCCTTGGCCAGGTCGGGCACGCCGGGACCGACCTCCTCGATCCAACCGGCGTTCTCATGACCAAGCGTGAAGGGAAGCTGCGCGTTGACGCCAGCGTCGCGCCAGACGCCCTCGATGATGTGGAGGTCGGTGCGACACACCCCGGCCCCGGCCACGCGCACGATCACATCCAGCGGCCCGGTGATCTCGGGCTCGGGGACGTCGACCAGTCGGGGTGGTTGGTCGAACGCGAAGAGCCGCACCGCCTTCATGTTGCTTCGCGTCGCGTCACGCTCGTTCCCCCCTCCCTGTCCGTGTCGAGGCCATAGCGGGTCTCCAGCAGCCCGCGGCACATGATCGCGTTGAACGTGATGCTGACCCGCTGACGACGGCCGCGATCCAGGTGCGCGGGCAGGCCACCGGATCCGATCGGCGCCCCGGCCAGATCGGTGACCAGCCGGGCACTGCCGTGTCCGTCAAGTCCAATGCGACGGCGCCGCACGAGGTAGGTGCGCGCCAGCGCGGCGCCACCGCGCAGTAGCCGCTCCGCACCGCGGACCCACAGGCGCAGCTCCGAGGGGTCGGTGGTGTCCAGCACGTCGTCCAGACGCAGGCCGACCACGTCCTCGTCGGTCAACTCAGCCCCGAGCAGGAAGCGCACCAGCTGCTCCTGGCGCATCAGGAACGCCTTGCGGCGGAACAGGTCGCGCAGAGCGTCAAGATCAACACCCTCCGCCTGGCCCGGGAATACCACGTCGAACGGCTGGCCCGCCGAAACCCCCTCGGTGATCTCATCCGCATACATGTGGTCCTTCAGCACCACCCGCACCTGGCGGACGCCCGGCACGCGAAGCGCCTGCTCGCGCACATCGTGGGCCATCAGGTAGGCGAAGTTCGGGGCGCACCAGAAGGTCGGCAGTCGTAGGACGACCTCGACCCGGCCCCCGTCCACGCGCACGCTTTCCAGGAACCCGAGATCGACGAGCGATTCGTCCAGCTCGGGATCACTCACCTCGCGTAGCGCCGCGAGCACCGCCTGCTCGGAGACGCTTGGAACGACCTCGATCACGCTCGTGCCGCGACCAGGGACCCGGCCTCCGCTGGGATCGGCAGGTCATACAGCGCTGCCGCGTTGAGCCCGAGGATCTTCTTCTTGACTTCGAGGGTCATGGTCACGCCCCGTTGCTGCTTGATGTCCTCGGGGAAGTCGAAGGCCATGAACTTGTCGATGATCCACTTCGGGCTCCACAGTGCGTAGTCGGACGAGAAGAGGAGGCGGTCGGGGCCAAGCCACCAAAGGAGCTCCGCCATGACCTCCGCGAAGTAGTGGGGGCTCGCGTGAATGAACGGCATTACCACCGCGAGGCCACCGTAGACGTTTGGCTCCTGGGCGGCGATCCAGCAGAAATCCTCGATCCGAGGTATCCCGCAGTGCTCGACGATGAAGCGCAAGCCGGCGTCCCGGTACAAGGTCGCGGCCTCGTCTATGTCGCCGACGTCGAACGCGTCCTTGTTGAACGGCCAGATCGTCGGACCCTTGTGGACGTGGATGTTCATCACGCCGAGCTCAACGCACTTGTCCAGGTACCGCCGCGTCCAAGGATCGCTCAGCTTCCAGCCCCTGGAGTCGCCCTTCCATTCCGCGGTGTAGAGCTTGACGCCCTTGATGCCGTAGCGCTTGACCTTCTCCTCGAACTCCTTGAGTCCGGCCGCCTCATCGCGCGGGTCCCAGGCGCTGTTGAGGACGAACTTGTCGGGATACTTCTTCTTTAGGACCGCGTCCTGCTCAGTCGTGTTCCAGCCGTTCTTGAAGAAGTCCCGCAGGTACGTCGGCTGGAAGATGGCCACGTCGACATAGCCGTCCTCGAAGAGGTCCTTGATCATCCGCGATTCGGAGTAGCGCTGGTACTGCTCGAGCGGCCAGACGTACTCGGCCGGGCTCAGGTTCTTGTGGTAGTTATAGAAGCACTCGACCCATCCTTCTGCGTACCGGTTCTTCTGGTTGCTGGGGCTGCCGTCCCAGAAATGCACATGGCCGTCAACGACGAAGATCGACTCCCCATCGGCGGTGCGGTACATCGCCTACCCTCCTCGCAGAACTAGAGAACCCTCGCTGGACCACCTGACGAATCGTCGCCGTCTCGGCAGAAACGCACCGCCTGGTTACCCAAGCGACCGCCCGTCATGTCGCGCCCACGACTCCGCCACGCCTCCCCAAGTTGGTCCACGCGGGCCCGATTGTGGTAGTCGGCACGCGGGCCGCGTCTGCCGGACGGCCACTTTTGGGCTAGCCACATGGCTAAAGTCCTCGCCGTCGCTCCGACCTCAGACCGCCGAACTGGCCGTCCGCGCGGCAGATTGCCCCGTCGCCGGGGACGGCGTGGCGGCGATCGCGCGGCAACTCGCGCGGCGGGAGCCTTAGACGCGCTCCAGCACGACGACGGCGATGCGCCGAGTTGTCCACTTCTCGTACTCCACGTATGCGTCGTCACGCCGAGTCACTTCTGACCACAGCCGCTCGCGCTCCGCACCCTCCGCCTCACGCGCCCGCACACGGAAGCGCTCGCCCGCGCGCAACACCTCGGCCTCGCCGGCGTCGCGGAGGTTCAGCCACCAGGGCGGCTCGCGATCCTCGCCGGCGTGCGAGGCGAACACCACGCGGCGCTCGCCGTCGCGCAGGTAATTGAGGAGAACGTCGCGCGCGACGCCGCTCTTCCGGCCCCGCACGTTCAGGAGCAATACCGGCAGCGGTCCCACGCGCGACCCGATGCGACCGCCGCTCGCGCGGAAGACGGAGCGGTGCGCGCGCCAGAACAGCTCCGTGAACCGCGTACGGCGGATGGCGGGCATGGCGCGAGCCTAAGGCTCGCGTTCGGTCGCGCTAGTCCTCGAGCTTCAGCATCGGGATGTCCTGATGCGGCGCGCCTTC
>JBGPIS010000377.1:0-3080 GCA_041484965.1 Methylomirabilia bacterium | reverse complement strand
TCGTCGCGCCGCCGAACGGGATCCAGACGCACCATTCCGCGATCATCTTCCCTCTCTCGAGCCCATACGACGGGATCAGCCCGGCCCACAGCAGGTAGCCGAAAGGATAGCCTGCTCCGCCCGCCGTGAGAAGGGTGATGACGATCCCCCGGGTGCGGGCTCCGCGGGCCAGGGTGGCCGCCACGGTGGCGGTCGCGAGAATCACCAGGCCCATGCCCTCGGCGTGGAGGTGGAAGAGCCGGAGCCCCGCGTCGAATTTCACGAGCGCCTCGTCGAGGATCCGCTCGTCCACGTCGCGCACACCGACCAGGCCGTGAACGCCTGGCCGGGCGAGCATCGCCCCGCGCGCCCAGCGGGTGAGCTCGACCTTGAAGCGCGCCATGGAGGCGCCGCCGATCTCGGCGCACACGATGAGCAGGACGGCGACGAGGAGGACCCAGACCGGAGGCAGCCGCCAAGGGTCGTTCACGCGCGCCGGCTCCGCCGGGCGAGCGCGAGCGCGAGGCCGAGCAAGCCGGCGATCATCGCGCTGCCGAGAGGCGTCAGGACCCAACCCTCGGCGAGCTCGATCCCGGCGTCACGGCCGAGCTCGAGCACCCCCACGCCGTACGCCAGGTAGCCGAGCGGGAAGAGACCGCCCAGCGAGAGGAGCACGTAGAGCGCGGCGCGTACGCGCCGCGACGCCACCGCGCTCGCGACGACGGTGCTCGCGAAGAAGAGGATGAGGCCGAGCCCCTCGGCGTGGAGGTGGAAGAACGACAGACCCGCCTCGGCGGTGTAGATTGCCCGGTCACGGACCTCGTCGTCGTACTCGGCCGAGCCGGAGAACCCGTGCGCCGGAGCGTTCGCCGCGATCCGCGCGGCGGCCCATCGCTGGGTCGGCCCTTTGAGCTGGGACATGACGGCGCCGCCGGTCTCGCCGAGGGCGATCACGAGGACGGCGATGAGGACGACGACGAGCGGCGGACGACTGAGCAGGATCTCCGGACCTCCAGTCTGGGCCGTGAGAGGTTAGCACCGCGCCGGGGGTTTGTCATTACTCGCCCCCTGTGGCAAGGTTGGCCGCGGGAGGACGCCGGCGCATGCGAAGGGGAGCAGCGTACGTCGAGGGCCTGAGGGACGGCCGCGCCGTCTACCTCGACGGCGAGCGGGTCAAGGACGTCACGACGCATCCGGCCTTCGCCGAGCCGATTCGCTGCATCGCCTCTACCTACGACCGCGCGAAGGCGGCGGAGAACGACGCCGCGCTGACCTTCGCCGACCCGGCGACGGGGAAGCGCCACGGTAACATGTGGCTCGTCCCGCGCTCCGCCGATGACCTCGGCGCGCGGCGGCGCGCGCACCGCTTCTGGGCCGAGCCGTCGTACGGCCTGATGGGGCGCACGCCCGATCACGTCGCCAGCGTGCTCACCGCCTTTGCCGCGTGGCGGCAGCTCTTCGACCGCGGCGGCGCGCGCTTCGGCGATCATGTCGTGCGCTTCTACGCGCGCGCACGCGACGAGGACCTCTACCTCGCCTACGCGATCGTCCCGCCGCAGGTGGACCGCTCGAAGCCCGCCCACCGCCATCCGGAGCCGTTTCTCCATCCGGGCGTGGTCCGGGAGACGGACGGCGGGATCGTCGTGCGCGGGGCTCAGGCGATCGCCACGTCGGCGACGATGGCCGACTGGCTGTTCGTCTCCTACATCACGCCGCTCGTCCCGGGCGACGAGGACTACGCGATCTCGCTCGTCATGCCGATGAACGCCGAGGGCCTGCGGCTCTACCCGCGCCGTCCGTACGCGACGACGGCGACGAGCGTGTTCGACTACCCGCTGTCGTCGCGCTTCGACGAGATCGATACGACGGTCGTGTTCAACGACGTGTTCGTGCCCTGGGAGCAGGTCTTCATCTACCGCAACGTGGATCTCGTCAACGCCCAGTTCCACGACTCGCCCTCGCACACGATGGCCAACTTCCAGTCGCTCGTCCGCTTCGGTGTGAAGCTCGAGTTCATGGCGGGCCTGGCGATTCGGCTCGTCGAGGTGCAGACCGCGGAGGGCGACCCGAGCGTCCAGGCGACGCTCGGCGGCGACATCGCCGCACTCTGCGCCGCGTTCGACGCCCTCGAGAAGGCCGCGGAGCGCTTCCCGCTGATCACCGAGGGCGTGGCGCGGCCGCACCCCCAGTACGTCTACGCGGGCATGGGGCTCCAGCGCCGCTTGATCGTCGACATGCTGCGGACGCTCCGCGAGCTGGCGGGCGGCGCCTTCCAGGCCGTGCCGTCCTCGGAGGCGGCCTTTACGAGCGCGGAGACCCGCGCCGATACCGAGCGCTACTACAAATCCGCCGCCGCCGACGCCCGCGAGCGGATCAAGCTCGTGAAGCTCATCTGGGACTTCGTCGGCACCGAGTTCGGCGGGCGCCAGCTCCAGTACGAGATGTTCTATTCCGCGGCGCAGCCCGTGGTGAACCGCCGGATGTTCAAATCCTACGACTGGCAGGCGGCCAAGGCCCTGGTCGATCGCTGCCTCACGGAGTATTGATGGCGACGCTCGGCCTCGTCAACGTCGGCGCGCTCGCCACCGGTGTTCTCGCCTCCCCGCGGCTCGAGGCCGAGGCGGTCCTCGTGGAGAACGGCCGGATCGCCGCGCTCGGCGCCGCGACGACGACGGGCGCGGCGGCAGCCGACGTCGTCGTGGACTGCCGGGGCACGACCGTCATTCCCGGGCTCATCGACTCTCACTGCCACGTCGTGCTGGGTGACTACACGCCGCGGCAGAAGACCGTGGATTTTCTCGACTCCTACGTCCATGGCGGGATCACCTCCGTGGTCTCGGCGGGCGAGGGCGTCCACGCGCCGGGCCGGCCCCACGATCCGGTTGCCTCGAAGGCGCTCGCCATCGCCGCGGCGAAGTGCTTCGAGAACTTCCACCCGAACGGGATGAAGGTGAACGCGGGCTCCGTGGTACTCGAGCCCGGGCTCACCGACGCCGACTTCGCCGAGATGGCGACGCACGGCGTGCGCCACGCCAAGTACGGCTTCGGCGGCTACGCCCACCCCAGAGACGGCGAGCCCGAGGTGCGCCGCGCCCAGAAAC
>JBGPIS010000376.1:0-3080 GCA_041484965.1 Methylomirabilia bacterium | reverse complement strand
GCCATGGCGTAGTCCTCGGCGAGGCGGATGGGATGCCACATCGGGAGCACGTTGAAGGCGCAGCCGAGCTTCAGGCGCTTCGTCTGGGTGGCCAGCCAGAGCGAGAGCTGGAGGAGGTTCGGGAAGCACTCGTAGCCCTCGCGCTGAAAGTGGTGCTCCGCCGTCCACAGCGCGTAGTAGCCCAGCTCGTCCATCGCCTGGGCGACGTCGCGCGCCGCCCAGAACACCTCGGCGAATCGCTCGTTCGAATAGCGCCGGGCGTCGGCGGGCGTGCCGTGCGACCCGATGTTCTCCAGCTCGACCTGGCCGACGTAGAGCACGTGGAATCGTTTGATCATCGCGCCGTCCACCCTCCATCGATGACGAGCGTGTGTCCCGTGACGTAGGCAGCCGCCTCATCGGCAAGATAGCACGCCGCCGCGGCGATCTCCTCCAGCGTCCCGCGCCGCCCGGCGGGCGTGATCGCGCGCACCGCCGCGTCGTCGCCGCCGATCCCGCGCATCACCGGCGCGTCCCGGCCGAGGATCCGCGTCGAATTCGCGCGGAGCGCCGTCTGGATCGCCCCCGGGCAGATCGCGTTGACCGTCACGCCGCGCGCGGCGTAGGTGACGGCGAGCTGGCGCGTGAGGCCGACGACGCCGTGCTTGGAGGCCGTGTAGGCCGGGCCGCCGCCCGAGCCCACGAGCCCGGCGACGGAGGCGATGTTGACGAGGCGGCCCGCGCCGCGCGGCAGCATCTCCACGAGCGCGCGCTTGCAGCCGAAGAACGTCCCGGTGAGGTTGATCCCGACGACGCGCTCCCAGACGGCCGGCGTCAGCTCGTCGGCGGGCGCGTAGCCGTCGAGGATCCCCGCCGCGTTCACCATGACGCCGAGCGGGCCCAGCGTCGCGACCGCGGCCGTGACGGCGCCGTCCACGTCGGCCCACCGGCCCGCGTCACCCTGGAGGAACAGCGCGCGGCCGCCCGCGGCCTCGATCGCGCCGACGGTCGCCTTGCCGCCCTCGGGGAAGAGATCCAGCACCGCCACGGGCGCGCCCGCGGCCGCGAGCGCCTGGGCGATCGCCCGCCCGATCCCGGAGCCCCCGCCGGTGACGAACGCGCTGCCCGCGACGAGGCTCATGCGCCGAGAAACGCCGCGACCGCCGCGGCGGCGGCGTCGGGCGCCTCGTGGAGCACCATGTGGCCGCCCGGCAGGAGCCGGAGCGCCGCGCCCTTGATGCGCCGCTGCCACTCCTCGGCGTAGACGACCGGATTCGCCCGGTCGGCGTCGCCCCAGAGCACGAGCGTCGGGGCCGCGACGCGATGCAGCCGCTTCTTCAGTCCCTTGTCGGGGATCGGCCAGACGAACTTCGCCATGGCCGCGCGCCGCTGCACGGACTCGATCTGGGCGGCGATGTTCTCCTCGTCGCTCTCGGGCAGCGCGGCCCACTGCCGGGCGACGGGCGACGCGGGATCGCGCCAGAGGACCGCCGGCAGCTCGTCGGCGGGCAGGATCACGACGTCGGCCGTCGGCGCGTCGGCGCGCCAGAGCCCGAGCGGCGAGACGAGGACGAGCTTCGCGGCGCGGTGGCCGAGCGTCGCGGCGAGCTCGGCGGCGACCATGCCCCCGAAGAAGTGGCCGACGAGGTGCGCCGCCCCGATCCCCAGCCGGTCGAGCAGCTCGTCGTAGGCGAGCACGAGGTCGAGGACGTCGTCGAGGCTCTCCACGCCGCTCGAGCCCTGGACCCCCGGGTGGAACGGCGCGTGCACGGCGTAGCGCTCGGCGAGCCGGTCGAGGAACGGCGGCCAGCCGCCGCGCTCGTGGAACGAGTGGAAGTAGACGAGCGGCGCGCCCCGCCCCGCGGCGAGCACGCGGAACGCGACGGCGCCGTCCCTGATCTCGACGGTCCTATCGGTCACAGCCGCTCGGCCACCAGCGGTCCTTGTAGCCCGGCCAGAGATCGCGGACGTGCGGCATGACCTCCTTCGCGAAGAGCTCGATGTTCCTGAGCGTGAGGTCCTTGGGCATCGAGCCGATCTGGAGCAGCACCATCAGGTGGCCGACCCGCAGGCTCTTGACGCACTCGGCGAGCTGCTCGCGCACGGTCGCGGGGCTCCCCGCGATCACGTAGCCCTGCTCGAGGTACTTCTTCCAGTCGAGCGACTGGCGGATCTTCCGCGCCTGGGCGCCCACCTGGGGCTTGATGCCCGCCTGCATCGTCTTGAGCGTGCGGTAGCCCGGCGCCTCGGCGAAGCCTTCCCAGACGTTCAGGCACTTCTGGTAAAAATAATGGACGTGCTGGAAATAGAGTCGCTCCGCTTCCGCGTCCGTGTCCGCGACGCACACGAGCTGGAGAAATCCGGCCCGGTACGGGTTGTCGTCGGCGCCGAGCTTGCCGGTCGCCTCCCAGAAGCCGTCCAGCGTCGCCTTGCCGCGCTTGTAGCCGTAGTACGAGAGATAGCAGTAGACGTAGTCGAGCTTCGCCGTCCACTCCCACGTCTCGAGGCTCCCGCCGCCCGGGATCCAGACGGGCGGGTGCGGCTTCTGCAGCGGCTGGGGCCAGATGTTCGCGTAGCGCACCTGCGTGTACTTGCCGTTAAAGCTGAAGACGTCCGAGCGCGTCCACGCCTGCATGACGAGGTCGTGGGCCTCGTAGTAGCGCTCGCGGAGGGTCGCGGGGTTGATCCCGTAGGCGAAGTTCATGTCCATCGAGGTGCCCACGGGGAAGCCGGCCACGAGACGCCCGCGGCTCAGCAGGTCGAGCATCGCGAACTCCTCGGCCACCCGCAGCGGCGGGTTGTAGGCGGCCAGGCTGTTGCCCAGCACGACGATGGCTGCCCGCGAGGTGCGGCGGGTCAACGCGGCGGCCATCAGGTTCGGCGAGGGCATCAGCCCGTAGGCATTGTTGTGGTGCTCGTTGACGCACAGGCCGTCGAAGCCCGCCTGCTCCGCGAACTCCAGCTCGTCCAGGTACTCGTGGTAGAGGCCGCTGACCTTCTCGGCGTCGAAGAGGCTGTGCGGCACGTCGACCCAGACCGAGCGGTAGCGCGTCTCGAAGTCGTCGGGCAGGAAGCGATACGGCATGAGGTGGAAAAAGCAG